>NZ_JBUDPI010000310.1:0-4520 GCF_054919635.1 Halochromatium sp.
TACTTCTGCGCGCGCAGCAAGCAAGCGTTCGGCTGCATCGGTATGGCCGTTGACCGCAGCCATCATCAGCGGCGTCCATTGGCAACTATTGCGCACGTTGGCATCGACGCGCTCGCCGAGCAGCCGCTCGATGGAGGAGACATCGCCTTGCTCGGCGACATCAAGCAGCGCTTGGGCCTGCGCTTGCGGGTCCTCAGCGCTGCCGCAGCCGCTGAGGAGGGCGAGGAGAGAGAGGGTAGCGGCACATGCAACAGCGGTTGTGGGGGAGCTAGGTATCGTGTTCATAGCGTGGGATGCGCGACTCTGGCGCTTTGGTTGTAATCCTTGGCATGATTCGCCAGGGTGCTCGTGCCGCCCATGACAACCCGCAAACGACACAACGGTTTAGCGGCCACAGGAGGCATTCGCCTATGGATCTCGTCGGTATCTTGATCGCTATCTCGCTCTTGCTGTTCGCTGGACTGGGAGTGGCTGGCCTGTTCCTAGCCGGTCGGAGCAGCCACTCTGCCAACGACGATGATCCGCCGCCGCGGAAATAGTCCGAGCTATCTGGCTTTCGCCAAAGGTTATCGCGGCTTCGTACAGTGCATCTCTTTGCACACATCTCGGATCGGCGGCCATCACACCCGCACCCACCTGGTGCGGCCTGTGGCACGCTTGGATTATGGATGTCGGCGCGGGTGAGCTCGCGGACCCGAATGCCCGCTGCCGCTGTGCCGGTCCCCGAGCGGCGTTCTGCGCTGGCCGCAGCAGGGGAGCCATTGCCATGGTCGTGGTTGCGATTGGCGGTTGAGCTCGAGGGCGGCGGCAGCCGACGCTCGACCAAGGCATCGGTGAGGAGACAGCGGGCCGACTCCGGGAGGATGCGATCAAGTGCGTCGAGCTGGCGCAGCTGGGATTGGGACTGGCCATGACCCGCCGCCTGGGCGGCTTGAAGCCAGGCGGCGGCCATTACCTCATCGACGGCGCCAAGACGGCCGCTGTCATAGAGCCAGCCGAGATGGAAACCCGCCTGCGCATGGCCGAGATCGGCAGCCTGGCAGCAGTACTCGAGGGCTCGGTCGAGCTGCTGCGTCACGCCGATGCCGTATTCGTAACGCTGGCCTTGCTCGTTGAGCCAGGCGGCTGCGATGCGGTCTTCGCTGTTCTCAGTCGCCGTTGCTGGATTGGCGAGCAGACTGGCCCCAAGCAGGTTGGCGCGGAGCGCGGCGAAGATCGCTCGGTTGTACCGCGTCACGGCCATCGGACGCGATGTCTTCTGAGAGGCTGGCCGGCGGTCGCTACGCCCCAAGTACTGAGTCTGCGGTCGAAGCTGTCGGCGTCGATCATTGGTTGTGCGGTGCTCGCGCCTGTGCTCTGCGTCTGATCGTCTCTGTTGCGCGACTAGCTCAGCGCGGACCGCTCGTTTTCGGACCTTGGTCTGGAGGCTGGTTCGGAGTCTGGCCCAGACTCCGGCCTAGACTCTGGCTCAGATTCCGGTTCAGATTTTGGTTCAGGCTCTGGGGGCTGAGTGAGCTCGTCTGTCTTGATCTCTTGTGCCTGGGCCTGTTCTGGCTCGGCCGCCTGCGCCTGGTTCGCTTGCTTTTGGGCGGCGAGCTGGCGCTGACGAGCATTATCCACCAGCTGGTTGATGAGCTTCTGCGTGGGTGCATCAAGATCGGAGAACGAGATACCCAGGACCCAGTGACCCGGCAGATGCTCGGCGGGGGAGGCCCAGACCACAGCACCGTTGGCATGGATCGGCTTATCGGCGCTTGGGCATTCCAGGTTGACGTAGACCTCGGCCTTGAGCGGTATCTGATGGAAGCACTGCACACGGACACCGCCGTTACTGATGTCTTGCGATAGACCGAGGCTGTAGCGGCTCGCGATATCTTGCCGTTCGGTCTCAACGCAGCGCACATTGGCCCAGCACTCATGAGTGGCGCGCTCCGAGCGTCGTTTCTCGCTCGGATCCTGGGCGCGCTTCTGGGCGCGCTTCGGCCGCAATCGTTTGAGGATCATGGAAATAAGATTCATTGCTCGACCTGTTTGCGATCGTGTATCAGGCGGCCAGTCATCAGGCCAAGCATGGCCCTAAGCCTAGCGACTGCTGCAACATGCGGAAAGGATGATCCGCCTACTGAGCCGAGCATGGATCACCCGATGCTCGCCAGATGTTCGCTCAACGCCCGCCAGATGACCGTATAGTGGCAATCGTTTAGCGCGCTGCGCTACAGTCGAGCTGGTTGCAACGGACCATGACCGGGGCTCGATCGACGCAATAGACGCGGTGGATCTCATCGGCTTGGAGGGCCTGGGCGAGAACGGCGCCGCGGTCATGGAGCTGGCAGCCTTGGGATTGCGCATAGCGCTCGGCATAGTAGGCCCAGAGACCGATCGGCGCGGACTCGAAGTCTGGTGACAGCATGGCCGGATTTTGGGTCTCGGTTGGGCGAGCTGGCGCTGATTCCCTTGCTGGCTTGTGCCTCTGGTTGGTCGCTGGCAAGGGTGTTGTCTCTGACGTTGGCCGTGGCGTCGGGCCGCTAGCGATGATCGGACTCGCGCTGCCGGCAAATTCCTTCCAACGTTGCTGCAGCGAGCGAAGCGCACGCTGCAGGTGATCGCGATAAAGGCCGGTTACGTCGTCAGACCAGGCCCGGTTGGTGCCCGGCCACCAGTGCTCTTCAGCGCGGGCGGACACGAGCGTACCGGTCTCGGTCTGCTCAAGCTGGGTATGGATGCGCAGTTGAGTGGTCTTTGGCGGTGTGGTCCCGGCTGGCCCGGCGCTCGCTGGTTGATCGAGGGTGGTTGCAAACAGGATGGCGTGGCTTCGGCTCTCGAGCAGTGTCCATCCCTGCAGAAGTGCTGTGTCCAATGCGAGAGCCTTCACACGGGCAGCGCTTGCATTGGGCAGGAAAACGCTCGGCTCGGCGCTTGCTTGCACCCATGTCGCTTGCCCCGAGAGCCCGAGGGCAAGCAACAGAATGAGGATTGGCGGCATGCAGGGTGCGGGCCTTCTAACTCGATGGATTCAGTTGTCCGGGCAAAAACGGCTTGCTCAGACGGTTGGGCTCAGGCGGTTGAGTTCAGGCGGTTGAGTTCAGGCGGTTGGGCTCAGGCGGTTGGGCTCAGGCGGTTGGGCTCAGGCGTCCGGCCTGAGGGCCACCCGTTGATCTCTAGTTGATCTCTCGGCAAACGCCGCCCTGGCATCGCAGCAAGAGATTCGGGTTATCGATGCATTGCACCTCGTAGAGCTCAAACGCTGTTGTCGTGCTCAGCAGGACCGCGCCGCGCTCGCTAACGGCACAGCCTCGCTCGCGTGCTGATGCCTCGGCGTAAAAGGTCCAGAGGCCGCGGCGGGCTTGGCCGTCGAGCACTAACATATCGTTGCTTTCGTCCGGATCTGCCGTCCCAGGTACGCTCTGTAAAGGCGGCCGATCCATCTGGCTGCCAGCTTGGGCGGCAGTCTGGCCAGCGGTTGTGCCTGCACTAGCGAAGGGAGGCTGGGACGCTGTGCCGTCACCGTCTTGGCGAGGCATGCTCGGTGCTCCTGGATCGGTCTCGGCTGGAGCTGGTGCGGCGAAGGCGTCCAGCGTCGAGACATCGGCGCTTGGCTCGGTCGGTGAATCCAGCGGCGAACTCATCGCGTCGTCGACCGGATCGCCGGTGGCCCACACCCCCTCAGAAGGGCCAGATGGCCCATCGATGTTAGACGTGTCGGCCTCGGCGATGACAACCTCGTCTGGATCAGGCGGTAGCGGGATCTCGGAGGCGATGCGTGTGCGGTTTTCCAGCCAGGCACTCGCCAAGGCATTCAGCGAGATCATCAGTTGATCTTGGTAGTCCTTTGTATAGTCGACATGGTGCTCTTGCTCAGTGCCGGGGTTGATGACCACCGATGAGCTGAGGCTCACGATGACATCGTTACCGCGCTCACGCAGTTGGGTCTCGACTTGGAGCTTTGGGGCGGCGAGGATGCCTTCAGGACTCAGCAGTTGCGCCTGAGGCGAGTTTTCAGGCAACTGGCGCTCAAGAAGAAGGCGCTGATCATCTGCGGCAGCGATCGTCCACCCCTTGCTCTGGGCCATTCCCATCGCGAGCAGTTGCGCCTCCTGTACCTTGCCATTCGGTAGCAGGATCTCAGGTCCTGATGGGCCGACGCCCTGGCTAACCCGAGTGGGCTGTGATCCGCAGCCAGCGACGAGCAGGAGCAGGGTCGCGCAGATGAGGCCAAAGAAGAAGCGCTGCTTCACGTCAAGCTCCAAGGGTTAGCGATCATCGGTGTGAAGCCGCGATGCTAGCACAGTGCGCGGACCTCGCAGCCGAGCCCGCAGCCCGACCTACAGCCGGGCCTGCATGCGGCCGAGGTGGACAACGCAACGCGGCTTTGTGCACCATTGATCGATCGGTGGCTGAAACCTTCGGAGAGAAAGCGATGGCAGGTGGTGGCGTCAACAAGGTGATCCTGATCGGCAACCTCGGCGCAGACCCAGAGGTACGCTACATGCCGAGTGGCAACGCAGTTGCTAACCTGCGCA
>NZ_JBUDPI010000311.1:0-4498 GCF_054919635.1 Halochromatium sp.
CGCACGCTGTTCCTCAGTTTCGATGAGCAGCAAGCACCGGTGGTGCGCAATCTCGCCTCGGTGGGGATTGACCTCAGCGAGGCGATCGAGTCCGGCCTAGTTGAGTTCCAGACGCGCGAGGCCTGGAGCGGTCTGGTCGAGGAGCACTATCATGCCCTGGAGCAGTTGATTGAACGCTTCCGGCCCCATTGTCTCGTCATCGATCCGGTCTCTGCCCTGTTGAAGGCAGCCGGAGCCGATAGCGCCCAGGTCGCCATCGAGCGGGTGCTCAGCACCACCCGTGCACGCGGCATCACCACCCTGCTGACCTCATTGGGCACCCAAACCGACCCAACCAGTGAGGCCACGCTGAGTCATGCCTCGACCTTGGCCGATACCTGGATGGTGCTCGGCTTCAACATCTATGGCGGGGAGCGCAATCGCTCGCTCTCGGTGGTCAAGTCGCGCGGTTCGGCGCATTCCGATCAGGTGCGCGAGCTGATCCTGAGCAACTACGGCATCGATCTCGCCGATGTCTACGAATATGGCACTGAGGTCCTGATGGGCACGGCTCGAATGCAGAAGGAAAGCGAGGAAGCAATCAAGCGTCGACTCAAGACACTCGAAGATGCCCAGCACCAGCGGGCGCTCGAGCAGCAGCTCGAGCAGCTCCAGGGGCAAACGGAACGGCTCAAGTTGGAGTTGCAGGCACATAAAGAAGAGCGCTCGGCACGGGAGCGAAGCGCTCAACGTCACAACCGCGATGTGATGAGCCGTCGGAATCCGAGTGCAACTGAGACCGCTGACGCCCAGCAGCAAACGTCAGAACAGTCCCTAGCTGACGTACCCCAAGCTGAAACGTCCCCGCCTAAGGGGGCGGCATGAACAGACCCTCCGAGACCATGGCCACCAGCCCGCGTCGCCTCAGGCTCTTCGTGACCGGCGATGCGCCGCGCTCTCTGCGGGCACGGGCCAATCTTGCCGAGGCGCTCGAGCAGAGCGGACTCGATCCTAATACGGTGCAGGAGATCGATCTGACGGCCGATCCCGCGCAAAGCCTCGTCTTTGGCATCTTTGCCACGCCGGCCCTGTTGCGCACCAACGAGAACGGCGACGCCGAGATCCTCTACGGTGATCTCTCCGAGCGACGGGCCTTAGAGCGCTTTCTCGCGCTGCATCGGTGACATCGTTGGTGCCCCCTGATGGCACCATTGGTGGCACGGTTGATGGCAACCCTTGACTCACTCAACAAAAAAGGGCGCCGTAGCGCCCTTTGTGCCCTTCGCGATAGCGAAGCAGATCAGTTGACCTTCGGGTCAAGCTCGCCCTTGGCATAACGCTCGGTCATCGCCTCGAGCGAGAGCGCGCGGATCTTGCTGGCGTTGCCTGCGGTACCGAAGGCCTCGTAGCGGTGCTTGCAGATATCCTTCATGGCCTTGGTTGAGGCCGCGAGATACTTGCGTGGGTCGAAGTTCTTCGGGTTCTCGGCCAGGTGCTGCCGGATCGCACCGGTCGAGGCCATCCGCAGGTCGGTATCGATATTGACCTTGCGCACGCCGTTCTTGATGCCCTCGGCGATCTCTTCGACCGGCACGCCGTAGGTCTCACCCATGGCGCCGCCGAACTCATCGATGATCTTCAGCCACTCCTGTGGCACCGATGACGAGCCATGCATGACCAGATGGGTGTCAGGAATGCGCGCATGGATCTCTTTGATGCGCTGGATGGCCAGGATGTCACCTGTCGGCGGCCGAGTGAACTTGTAGGCACCGTGGCTGGTCCCGATGGCGATGGCCAAGGCATCAACATGGGTATCCTGGACGAACTTAGCGGCCTCTTCGGGATCGGTCAGCAGCTGGCTGTGATCGAGCACACCCTCGGCGCCTGAGCCATCCTCTTCACCCGCCATGCCGGACTCGAGTGAGCCCAGACAGCCCAGCTCGCCCTCGACCGAGACGCCGCAGGCGTGCGCCATGTCGACCACCTGACGGGTGACGCGCGCGTTGTAGTCGTAGTCCATCGGTGTCTTCATGTCCTCACCGAGCGAGCCGTCCATCATCACCGAGCTGAAGCCGAGCTGGATCGAGCGCTGGCAGACTGCGGGCGAGGCACCATGATCCTGGTGCATCACGACCGGGATGTGCGGCCATTCCTCGATCGCGGCCAGGATCAGGTGGCGCAGGAAGGGGGCGCCCGCATACTTGCGCGCACCGGCAGAGGCCTGACAGATCACCGGAGAATCGGTCTCGTCGGCCGCCTCCATGATCGCTCGCATCTGCTCTAGGTTGTTCACATTAAAGGCCGGAACGCCGTAGGTATGCTCGGCGGCGTGGTCCAGCAGCTGGCGAAGCGAAATAAGGGCCATTGCGGTTCTCCTCTGTCGTTGATAACGGAAAGGTTGTCTCAGATCGAATGCCGAAGCCTCAATCTCCGGTCAGGAGCCGATGCTCGCCGACGCGCATGATCTTCATGATGTTGGTCTGGCCTTCGACACCGCAGCGGTCGCCCTTGTGTACCGTGCCGTGGCGCAGCAGCTCTTCGATCACCTCCTTGTTGACCTCGTGGATATTCGTGCTCGAGACGTCGAATCTTACCGGATAGACACCTCGAAAAAGGGTCACTTTTCGACGGGTTGGCACCTGCCGCGTCATCGCGTAGATCGGGATGCCGGAGCTGATGCGCGACATCCATTTGACCGTCGAGCCAGACTCGGTCAGTGCGGCGATCGCCTTAACGCCCAGATGATTGGCGGTGTACATGGTGGCCATCGCGATGGCCTCATCGACACGGCCGAAGACCGTATCCAGGCGATGGGTCGAGCGCTGGACCAGGCGCTCCTTCTCGGCCTCGGCACAGATGCGCGACATCGACTCGACCACCTTGGCCGGGTTCTTGCCGACCGAGGTCTCGGCGGAGAGCATCACCGCGTCGGTGCCATCGAGGACTGCGTTGGCGACATCAAAGACCTCGGCCCGGGTCGGGATCGGGTTCTCGATCATCGACTGCATCATCTGCGTGGCAGTGATCACCACGCTGTTGCGCTCGCGCGCCAGCCGAATCAGCCGCTTCTGGACCGCCGGCAGCTCGGCGTCGCCGATCTCGACACCGAGATCGCCGCGCGCCACCATCACCGCATCTGAGGCATCGATGATGTCCTCCAGTGCCGTCAAGGCCTCAGCACGCTCGATCTTGGCAACGATGCCACCCTTGCCACCGGCGTCTTCAAGCAGCGTTCGCGCGAGCCGGACATCATTCCCATTGCAGACAAAGGAGACCGCGACATAGTCGGCCTCGACCTCGGCTGCGAAGGCGATATCGGCCTTGTCCTTGTCGGTCAGCGCCGGTGCGGAGAGTCCGCCACCCTTGCGGTTGATGCCCTTGTTGTTCGACAAACGCCCGCCGACCACAACGGTACAGTCAATGCGCGTGCCGGCAACACCGTCGACGCGCAGCTCGATGGCGCCGTCATCGAGCAGCAAGATGTCACCTGGGGCCACATCGTTGACCATACTCGGTAGGGTCGTCCCGACCCGGGTCGCATCGCCGGCGTCGAGCGGGCAATCGGCATCGATCGCGAACGCGGCTCCCTCGGCGAGCTCGATGGCCCCCTCGACGAAGCGTCCGATGCGGATCTTTGGCCCTTGCAGGTCGACGAGCAGACCCAGCGGATGCCGCTTGGCCAGCGCGGTCTCGCGAACCCGACGCGCGCGCTCGCGATGCCGATCATGGCTGTCATGCGACATGTTCAGCCGCACGACGTTGAGGCCGGCATCCATCATCGCCTCCAGCACGCCCGGGGCATCGGTGGCTGGGCCGAAGGTCGCAACGATCTTGGTACGTCTTGGCATGTTTGCTTATGTGTTCAATCCACGCCTGGCCAAACCGGGCGACACTGCTCGCAAGAGGCGAAGCCTCTTCCGTGCGGTATGATCCCCCGGAAAGCGGCAGGTCTTTACCGGGAGATCTTCCTCATGGTGAGTCGCGGGGTTGTTAGTCCTGTGCGCGCGCTTCGAGCATCGCGACAGCGGGCAGCGTCTTGCCTTCGAGATACTCGAGGAAGGCACCGCCAGCGGTCGAGATGTAGGAGACACGATCGTAAATATCGTACTTCTGGATCGCGGCGATGGTGTCGCCACCACCGGCCAGGGTAAAGGCATCGGTCTCGGCGATCGCCATCGAGATGGTCTTAGTGCCCTCGCCGAATTGATCGAACTCGAAGACGCCGACCGGGCCATTCCAGACCACGGTGCCCGCATTCTTGATGACCTCAGCCAGCGCGTTGGCACTATCTGGGCCGATGTCGAAGATCATGTCGTCATCCTCGACCTCGGCCACCGGCTTGGTCACCGCAGGCTCGTTCTCATCGAACTGCTTGCCGCAGACCACATCGGTCGCTATCGGGATGGTGGCCCCGGCTGCGGTTGCCTTTTCCATCAGCCCCTTCGCCGTGTCGACCAGGTCGGCCTCGTAGAGCGACTTGCCACCCTTGTGGCCAGCAGCCGCGAGGAAGGTGTTGGCG
>NZ_JBUDPI010000312.1:0-4464 GCF_054919635.1 Halochromatium sp.
GCGGGTATCGGCCAGATCAAGGCCGAGGACGTCCAGGAAGACCTCTCGATCACGACCGATGTCGGCGATGTCGAGGCCTTTCGCAAGCTGGTGGTGCGCGAGAGCGCCGGTACCCTGGTGCGACTCGAGGATATCGCCCAGGTTGAGCTGGGTGCTGAAGACTACGACTCGGCAACGCTCTACAAGGGCATCCCAGCGATCTTCATCGGTGTCGAGCAGACCCCAGGCGCGAATCCGCTCCAGGTCGCCGAGCGCGTGCACAACCTCCTGCCCGAGCTGCGCGCTCAGTTCCCGGAGGGGCTCGAGGCGCACATCCCCTACGATGCTAGCGAGTTCATCGAAGAGTCGATCGATGAGGTCTTCAAGACCCTGGCCGAAGCGGTGCTGATCGTGCTCTTCGTGATCTTCCTCTCACTCGGCTCGATCCGCGCCGCAATCGTGCCCTCGGTGGCAGTGCCCCTGTCGATCGTCGGCGCCGCCTTCCTGATGCTGCTGATGGGCTTCTCGATCAACCTCCTGACGCTGTTGGCGATGGTGCTGGCGATCGGCATCGTGGTCGATGATGCCATCGTCGTGGTCGAGAACGTGCATCGGCATCTGGAGATGGGCAAGGATGGGATCACCGCCGCGGTCGATGCGGCGCGCGAGCTGGCACTGCCGATCATCGCCATGACCACCACCCTGGTCGCCGTCTATGCGCCGATCGGGTTCATGGGCGGGCTGGTCGGCTCACTGTTCGTCGAGTTCGCCTTCACGCTGGCCGGCGCGGTGTTGATCTCGGGCATCGTCGCGCTGACGCTGTCACCGATGATCTCAGCGCGGGTGCTGCACTCGAGCAAGGACGAGGGGCGCTTCGAGCACGCCGTCGAGCAGTTCTTCCAATGGCTGGCGCGGGTCTCTGGCCAGGCCTTGCACGGCTGGCTGCGCTTCCCGGGCGTGACCGTCATCGTCGCCGTGGTCGTCATCGTGAGTATCTATGCGATGTACAGCATGACCGAAAAGGAGCTGGCACCCACCGAGGATCAGAGCATCCTGTTTGTGATGGCCAACGCGCCGCAGACGGCGACGATCGAGTATGACATCGGATACGTCAAGGAGATGCAGGCGATCTTCGAGCAGTTCCCCGAGTACAAGGAGAGCTTCATCCTCGCCGGCTTCGGCGGCAGTCCGACGACCACCTTCGGCGGCTTCAAGCTGCAGCAGCCCTCGGAGCGCGAGCGCTCGCAGATGGCGATCCAGCCAGAGCTGCAGGGGGCCCTCGCCAGTGTGACCGGGTTCCAGACCCTGGTCTTCCCGCGCCCGAGCCTGCCGTCGCCGGGCCAGGGCATCCCAGTCGAGTTCGTCATCCTCTCCGATGCCGACTATCAGGAGCTCGATGGCCTCAGCTCCGAGCTGATCGGCCGCGGCATGGGCTCTGGCAAGTTCATCTTCCTGGACAAGGACGTCAAGTACGAGCGCCCGCGCACGGTCATCGATGTCGACCGCGACCTCGCGGGCGATCTTGGCATCGACATGGAGCAGCTGGGACAGTCGCTGGCGGTGATGTTGAACGAAGACTACGTCAACTGGTTCAGCCTCGAAGGCCGCAGCTATAAGGTCATCCCGCAGGTCGAGCGCAGCGACCGCAACGATATCGCCGAGATCGAGGACTATTACATCCGCACCGGCGGCGGCGAGCTGGTGCCCTTGTCGACCCTGGTCAGCATCAGCGAGACCGTCGAGCCCTCTAAGCGGACCCAATTCCAGCAGCTGAATGCGGTTACCATCTCCGGGATGATGGTGCCCGGCATCGCGCTCGGCGATGCACTCAGCTACCTGGAGGAGACCGCCGCTGAGGTCTTCCCGCGCAATGTGCGCTGGGATTACAAAGGCGAGTCGCGTCAGTTCAAGAGCGAAGGTGCAGCGCTGGAGACCACCTTCTTCCTATCGATCCTGGTCATCTATCTGGTGCTCGCGGCGCAGTTCGAGAGCTGGCGCGACCCCTTCGTGATCCTGATGTCGGTGCCGCTGACCATTGCGGGCGCCCTCGCCTTCCTGTTCCTGGGCTTCGCCAGCATCAATATCTACACCCAAGTCGGGCTGATCACCTTGATTGGGCTGATCGCGAAGAACGGCATCTTGATCGTCGAGTTCGCCAATCAGGTGCGTGAGGAAGAAGGGCTCGACAAGCGCGCCGCCGTGCTCAAGGCATCGATGATCCGGCTGCGCCCCATCCTGATGACCACGGTGGCGATGCTGGTCGCCATGATCCCGCTGCTGCTGGCGACCGGCCCGGGCGCGGTGAGCCGCTTCGACATCGGCCTGGTGATCACCACTGGGCTCGGTATCGGCACGCTATTCACGTTGTTCGTGGTGCCCGCGATGTATGTGTTGATTGCGTCGAAAGAGGTGAAGCGACAGCTGCCGGATGCGCAGGCAAGCATCAATCGATAATCTTGTTGATCGGCATCTCGATGATGCCGCGCGCGCCGACATCGTGGAGCTGTGGGATCAGATCACGCACCAACTTCTCCTCCACGACCGCGCTGATCGCCACCCAGTCCTGGTCCGCCAGGGTCGAGACCGTCGGTGTGCTCAACGCCGGCAGCAGCGCCAAGACATCATCGATACCACTGCAGGGGACGTTCATCGCTAGGGTGACTCGGGTCGCGGCGCGAATGGCGCCCATCAGCAGCATCTCAAGCCGGCTGATCTTGGCCTTCTTCCAACCGTTGGCGAAGGCGGCATGATTGGCGATGAAGCGCGGCGTGCTCTCGAGCACCACATGCATGATCTTCAAGCTGTTGGCGCGCAGGCTCGAGCCGGTCTCGGAGACATCGACAATCGCATCGGCCAATGTCGGCGGCTTCACCTCGGTCGCGCCCCAGGAGAACTCCACCTTGGCCTCAACGCCGTGCTCGGCGAGGAACCGACGGGTCATCCCGACCGCCTCGGTGGCGATGCGCTTGCCGGCCAGGTCCTTGACCTCGTTGAACGGTGAGCCTTCTTTGGAGGCCATCACCCAGCGCACGACGCCATAGTTGGGCCAAGGTGCCTTCAGGTCCGCCAACTGAGCGACATCGGCGCCGGTCTCCAACAGCCAATCGAGCCCGGTGATCGCACAGTCGAGGATGCCCTGCTCGACATAGCGAGCCATCTCCTGCGGCCGGATCAGGATGCACTGAATATCCGGATCATCGATCGTCGGATAATAGGAGCGCCCCGAGATCTGCAGATTGTATCCGGCCAAGGCGAAGAGCTTCTTGGTCGTCTCTTGCAGGCTGCCTTTTGGAATCCCGAGGCGCAAGCGGTCGTCATCGCGGGTCACTGCTTGTAGACCTCCTTCGGATCGAAGACCTGGACACCGACGTCGGTGACGCTGTCGCGATCGAGCTTGCGGAAGAAGCAACTGCGCTTACCGGTATGGCAAGCGGCGCCACCGATCTGCTCGACCTTCAGGAGCAGCGCGTCGCCGTCGCAATCGAGATAGAGGTCGCGGACCTTCTGAGTGTTGCCACTCTCCTCGCCTTTGTGCCAAAGCTTCTGCCGCGAGCGGCTCCAGTACACGGCCTCACCAAGCTCGATGGTCTTAGCCAGGGACTGCTCGTTCATATTGGCGACCATCAGGATCTCGCCGGTCTCGGCATCCTGCGCAATGGCCGTGATCAGTCCATTGCCTTTGGAGAAGTCGACGACGCTCGTAATCTTTTCGTTCAATGTCACAGTGAATACCAATCGCTCTCGGGAAAATGATGGTCATCGGGCGGCAAGCCGCCTGATTCGGAAGCTGGCTCAACCAGCTCATTCGGATGCTTGCTCAGCCGGTTCAATCGGATGCTCGCTTAGCCGGTTCAATCGGATGCTCACTTAGCCGGATCATCGAGCATCCCCTGGCGGATCACGAACTCGACGATCCGATCCAGACCTTCACCCATGCGCAGATTGGTCATCACGAAAGGCCGCTCGCCGCGCATGCGGCGGGTATCGCGTTCCATGACCTCAAGCGAGGCGCCGACATGCGGGGCGAGATCGATCTTGTTGATGATCAGGAGATCAGAGCGGGTGATGCCAGGCCCCCCCTTGCGCGGGATCTTCTCACCCTCGGACACGTCGATGACATAGAGCATCAGATCGGCGAGCTCAGGGCTGAAGGTGGCGGCGAGATTGTCGCCGCCGCTCTCGATGAAGATCAGGTCGAGCTCAGGGAACTGCTGCTGTAGATCGGCGACCGCGGTCAGGTTCATCGAGGCGTCTTCACGGATCGCCGTGTGCGGGCAGCCGCCGGTCTCGACGCCGATGATGCGCTCAGCCGGCAGCGCCTGACTGCGGATAAGGAATTCGGCGTCCTCGCGGGTGTAGATGTCGTTGGTGACGACAGCGATCTGATAGCGATCGCGCAGTCGTTTGCAGAGGGCATCAAGCAGTGCCGTCTTGCCGGAGCCGACCGGGCCGCCGACACCAACGCGGAGCGGATTCGAGGTTGGG
>NZ_JBUDPI010000313.1:0-4461 GCF_054919635.1 Halochromatium sp.
TTCTATATCCCGGTCGCGTTGCTCTTGCTGCTTCTGCTACCGCGGTTCCGCAGTTGGCTTGGACCCAAGCGAACGGCAAGCTCAGGACAGGCTCGCGCTGTTCGAGAGGACAAGAGGTCAGCATGACGCAAGGATCTCGCATGAGCCAGCCGATTCGTTACCAGCACGAGCGCGATGGCTCGGCGCTACTCAGTCCGCCCGAGTCCAAGCAACAGCCCCGGCATCAGCCTCGGCATCAGCCCAGGCATCAGCCCAGGCATCGGTTGCAAGCGAGCCTGGCCGCTGATCCTCTGAGGAAGCGAGCGTTCCGGAACACAGGTCGGGCGATCCATACCTTGGCGGGCCTGGATCGGAGCGTGGGTCGAAGCTGGAGTCGAAGCCTGGGTCGAAGCTTTGCCCTCGGCATTCTCGTCCTACTGGTCCTCGCAGCGGTGCTGCCGACGAGCGCGCAGGCAAGCTGGCTCCGTAACAGCGAGCAAGAGGCCATTGCGGTCTATGAGAGCGGCTCCTATTCCGCTGCCGCTGCGGCCTTTAGCGACCCGTTCCGGCGCGGGGTCGCGCTCTATCGAGCAGGCCGTTATGCCGAAGCCGAAGCAGCTTTCGCCAAGCCGCAGCGCTCGGCGGTGCAGCGCGATGCGCAATACAACCTAGGGAATGCCCGCTTCGCGCAAGGCGACTATGCCGGAGCCATCAAGGCCTATGAGCAGGTGCTCACTGAAGAGCCGACGCATGACGATGCGGCGCATAACCTAGCGCTCGCGCGCGCACGCCTCGCACGGTTGGAGCAACAGGCCTTTGCCGAGGAGCAGCCCGACCTGGAGGAGGACCCGGAGACGAAGCAGAACGCAGAGGTCAACGAGCCTCCGGACGCCAGCGACGATGCCGCTGATCAGGAACAGTCCACCGCCGATGAGTCCGAGCAGCAAGCGTCCGAGCAGGATCAAGCCCAGGACCAGGAGGAGCAGCAGGAAGGGGAGCAAGATCAACAAGGAGAGACCGAAGACCAAGGTGAGGAACAGGGTGAGCAGCAGCAGGGCGAGCAGCAGGGCGAGCAGCAGCAGAGTGACCAGCAGGGTCAGCAAGAACAGGGCGATCAAGCGCAGGGCGAGCAGCAGGGTCAGCAATCGGGTGGCGGCGAGCAGCAAGGCGAAGCCCACGATCAGGCCGCTGACACTGGATCCGATGAACAAGGATCTGATGATCAGCAGGGCGGTGAAAGCGGTGACGATGAGCAGCGAGAGCTGCAAGAAGACGCCGAGGGCGGCGAGCGCTCGGAGGCGAGCGAAGGCGGTCCCGATGATAAGTCGGCCTCAGGCCAAGCCGGCGAGCAAGACGATCAGGCGCAGGAGTCAGCGCAAGAGCAGGGTCAGCGCCAGGATATCCAAGGGACCAGCGATGATCAGATCGGCGAGCAGGGCGATACGGCCGAGGAGGAGCGCAGCGCTCGCGCTGAGCCCGACGAGCACAGGTCAGGCGACGAGGAGACCTCCGCCGAGCGCGAGAACGACGAGTCCGCGAATCGAGACGATCCGGCGGCCTCGGACCAGCGATCGGAGACTGATCAGCAGCGTGTAGAGCAGGCGTCGAGCGATCGCCGCAACCAAGCCAAGCGCGACCGCGACAACCCCGCTCAAGCCAGCGCTGAACCGGATCTCAGCGCCGCGGACCAGGCTGCGGAGTCCATCGATCAGTTCGATCAGCAGGGTGCCCTGCCCTGGCAGATGCTGGACCCGGAGCAAGGCCTCAGCGACCGACCCTCGCTCGAGGGCGAAACCGCGCTCGGTCCCGGCATGGCCGTTATCGAGCAACGTCTGCAGCAGGTCGAAGGCGATCCGACGCGCCTGATGCGCAACCAATTCCGCCTCGAAGAGGTACGACGGCTCCGCGAAAGCGGTGGCCGGCTACAGGAGGCAAGGCCATGGTAGCAACCGGGGTTAGATCAAGACGCGGACTGCGTTCTTCGGCGATGCAATGGCGATCAGACCCGCACCGCGGGCTATGGCAGGCTCGCCAGATCGGCCTGTTTCTGCTCGCGATGCTCGTCTGGTCACTGGTCGTCTCGCAATGGGCCAATGCCGCCACCGGTGGCCTGGACATGAAGACCGCGCCCTGGGAGCAACCGCGCCTTGCTCAGCGAACCTATCCACAACAGCCTGCCAGTCCTTGGACATTTCGACCGCAGTCTCCAACCAATGCGCGTGGCGTCCCGCCCGCATCCGTCCCCGGCCAGCAACCGCCAGCAGGCTACCCGGCGCCCGGGACTTGGCAACGCCCCTATTCCGGCACCTACCCGGGTCAGAACCGGAGCGGCTATCAGGCAAGCCCCGGCTATTACCCTTATCAGCAAGGGACCAGCACATTCGACCAGCCATCGCTCGAGGTGACGCTGTTCGAGACGCAGCCCTATGTGCAGCAGCCGATGCTGGTGCGGCTCGATGTCATCAGCTCCGGTAACCTGGCGACAGCCTCGCCAAAGCTTGCTGGTTTTGATGCGCTGTTGCTCGAGGAGATATCCGGTCCAGCCACGAGCGTTCGTGGCAGCGGACGCACCCAGCAGATCGTCAACAGCTATCTGCTGGCGATGACCCCGCTGCGCGCGGGCATGCTTGAGGTTGGTCCGTTCGAGGTCTCTGGCACGCTTGCCGGCGGCATGCCCTTCTCTGCCAAGACATCGTCACCGAGCCCACTTGAGGTCCGGCCTGTGGTTGCCTCGGTGCGTCCCTGGCTGCCGTTGCGAGCGCTGCAGCTGACCCGCGAGCTCGACGAGACCGCACCGCTCGCGGAAGGTCGACCCACCACCTTAACCTTGCGCATGGAGGGCACGGGCGGCGTCGGCACACAGCTCCCCGATCTCGAGGCGATGCTCCGTTCAGACAACTTTCGCGCCTATCGTGAGCAGACGATCGTCGAGACGCAGCTCAGCGCTGATGAGACGAAGCTGCAAGGGGTCCGCACGGAGATTTACACCCTGGTTCCCTATTCCGGCGGCCGCTTGCAACTGCCAGCACTTCGGGTCGATTGGTGGAATGTGGAGACCGCGCGCCGTGAGAGCTCGAGCGTGCCAATCCGCAGTCTCTCGGTCGCTGGTGAATCCGGACCCTTCGGCTTCGGTCGCGGCTCGGGCTGGCTGAGTGATGATGCAAGCAGCCGGTCCGACGATGGATTCGGTCGCAAAGACAAGGCTTGGCCCTGGTTCTGGATTCCGCTCGGCAGTGTCCTGCTTCTGCTGATCGGGTACTGGGCAGGCGTCTGGTATCGGGTGAGGGGGCCTGGCTCCGGCGGCGATGCGCAAGCCGCGCATCATCGATCAGTGTCCGGCGCCCCGATCAGACAACGACTGGGCGGTGGCGGTGACCGATCGCGCTCGGGCATCGGCACTGGCACTGATCTCAGGAATGGCCTCAAGGCCCGGCTCAAAACCAGGCTCAAAACAGGGCTAGCACGGCTCGACCCTCGAGCGCCCGCCGCGGATGCTTGGCAGCGGCTGCGCGCGCGCTTGCGGGATCTGCTGCCTGCGAACATCCGAGTCTACCGCTGCGCCATCGAGGCCGAACAAGCGGACAGCGCCAGCGAATGGGCGCTCAGGTTTCAAAGCAGCGCTTGCCAGAGCCTCCGCACCCCAAGTCGAGAGCCGCTACCGCGCATGGCAGATCGCATCCTGAGGCTTCGCCCTGGAGCCGACGAGGCACGAGTCCGCAGTCTGATCCAAGAGCTTGACACAGCCCTCTACAATGGCGCTGAGCTCGATATGCGACGCTGGAAGCGCGAGCTGCGCAGAGCCCTAAGGCCTGGTTGGGGCGCATTGCGCGGGCTGGTCGGAAACCGTTTTCAGCGCCGTCGACTCCCCGCGCTCAACCCGCGGTCTAGCGGGAGTTAGCTCGCAACCTCATAAGCGGTCTTGGAGCCCGTCAGATCCCAAGCAAAGGTGCAATCAAGATGCGACAGCACCGAGATCAGCCCGCTCTCGCCATCCTCGACCATCACCGCGACCGGCGCGCGCTTGCCAAACTGCTTGTTCCCACGCCGGACCCACATATCTCGCATCTCGGGGTTTCGGGGAAAATAGGTCTGCAAGGCATCCTCGATGCGCAACAGATAGGAGACCCGACGGTTGACCTCGACCGTATCAGGAAACGGTTCTTCTTCGCGAAAGCGTGAGATGTTGCGCGCCTTGACGCTCTCGGGCAGCTGCAGCAGGACCATCATATCGGTCGCCGACAGGTTCCAGCTCTCGAGCAGGCTCATGGTGCGCTGAGTCAGGCTCAGACGTTCGTCGTGGGTCAGATCAGACATGGTTAGACCACCTTGAAGTGTTTGCCGTAGCGACTATGCCGCCTGCCACAGCAGCGGGAATTTGTTTATCAAGAGGAGAGTGAAGGCGAATAACCCAGGTTGCAACCCGGAAAAGACGGGGGATTCACTGCTTGATACTTGGGCTTGAGACCTGGGCTTGAGACCTGG
>NZ_JBUDPI010000314.1:0-4417 GCF_054919635.1 Halochromatium sp.
CTAAGGGGATTACAAGAAAAAACGGCATTGCGAGAGACAGTAGCAGCAAAGCTCCGACTACGTTGATGACTCCGTTACCAACTGAATGTCCTTTTCGGTAGCCACTGCTCTTATGCTCAACTTTCGACGTCATACAAATTTCGCGGACCTGCTTCAGATGCAGTCTTCCCGACCACGGGATCGTTGAATTGGCTGCACCCTCTTCGCCGATCTCACACCGGAACCCTCCCATGCCGCGATATGCTCCAGTCCCGCCCGGGCAGCACGGAGATGTTTTTTTTATACCAGGGGCTAAATCAGCAACGGGCAGCGGCTTTCGGCTACCAGCGAACTCTAACTGAGTGCCTTTGTGTACAAGGGCTGACATTTGCTTACCTCGACGCGGTCTGCAATGAGCAGGTTCACCGGAACTTGAAGCTGAAGCCCTAACGCGTTTGGGGACGCTCACGACTTAAGGATAGACGGTTTATCGGCTTACGCCAATCTCTTCACGAAAAACATGATCACGGGGGGGCGAACACTTGCCTTAGTAGTTCTCTCGGACAACTGCCATCTGATCCGATCTTCCCAGGCTGACGCCGTAAAGGAAAGCAAATTGCAAGCCGTCTTCCAGAATCGAGCGTGGCAGGTGAGTCGGCAACCCGTTTGTTTGTTGTGTTTTTACAAGCGGGCACGAGACGAACCGACGGCAGGATGCCGAATGTGACCTGTATCGCTCGATGAAGTGCTGCAGAGACGCCCACCGATAGGCAAGTGCAGAGGGCTGCCATGCGCGGGAATAGCGTGGGTAAGATGCTGTCTCCAAAGACGAACGCGACGTGAGGACGTTCGTTGAGAGACACTGCGACCGCAAGCGCATCGCGGCTTGCTTCGCAGAACGCGAAACATCGGAAATCTGAGTGGTCGGGGTGAGAGGATTCGAACCTCCGGCCCCTGCCTCCCGAAGGCAGTGCTCTACCAGGCTGAGCTACACCCCGATAACTTGACTCAAGCGCATGGTGATGCTGCTTGATGACTTGCCTGTCTCACTGGCAACCGTTGCAGCGGCCCGTTTTCTCCAATATTCCGCTTCTGGCTAAAGCGTTTTCATGCCTGTCAACTCGCTGAGCCGCTAGGCTTCTCGATCGCTCGTAGAAGTCGATCGCTAGTAGGTCCGGGCTACCGAGAAGTCTGCTGTGGCCGCTAAGGAGTCACGACTGGGCGAGTCCGGAACGGCATTCAGGGCCTGTTTTGCTGCCTCGGCATGCCAGCGAGCAAGCTCGACAGTATAGTCGATCGCTTTGGTGTCGACAATGGCTGCGACGACATCGTCGATATGCTGCCGCCCGCCTTCCTCGATGGCTTGACGAAGGCGCTTGCGCTGGATCTCCGTGCCGACCTCCATCGCCCGGATGACCGGCAGGGTCGGCTTGCCTTCGTCGAGATCATCGCCGATCTGCTTGCCGATGGTGCCGTCGTCCGACATGTAATCGAGCGCGTCATCGACGAGCTGGAAGGCGATGCCGAGGTGCAGCCCGTAGCTTGCCATGGCAGCCTCGACCTCGGGATCGGTCTCGGCGAGCACCGCGCCGAGCCGGGTGCCAGCCTCGAATAGGGTCGCCGTCTTGCGCTGGATCACTTCCATATAGCGCGTTTCGTCGGTATCCGCGTCGTTGGCATTGAGCAGCTGCAGCACCTCGCCCTCGGCGATCCGAGCGGTGGCTCTTGCCATCACCTCCATGATGCGGAGGTTGCCGACATCAACCATCATCTCGAAGGCGCGCGCATAGAGAAAATCGCCGACCAGGACGCTTGCCTCGTTGCCCCAGACGGTGTTGGCCGTATCGCGGTTGCGGCGCAGCTCGGAGCCGTCGACAACGTCATCATGGAGCAGCGTTGCAGTATGAATAAACTCGACGATCGCCGCCGCGTCCAGATGCCGATTGCCGGGGTAGCCGCAAGCGCGCGCGGCCAGCAGCACGAGCAGCGGGCGCAGGCGCTTGCCTCCACTGCTAACGATGTAGTGGCCGATTTGGTTGATGAGCACGACGTTCGACTGCAGGCGATCGACGATCAGGCTGTCAACGGCCTTGACGTCTTCGACCACAGGCGACCGAATCTGAGAAAGATCCATGAAGCGGCATCTACTGCTGGTAAGGCCGGCGAATGCTAGGTTCGCACCGGAAGGCTGTCAAGCGTCCGCACGCCGCCGAGCGCGCAGGAGGTCGGGGAGCGCCCGCAACGTCCGTTTCGGTTGCGCCTGATCTGAGGCTACCCTGCGCGAATCCCTCCCGTTTGCTCACGACAGGCGGCGGAGGCCTGTTTGTCGAGAGCGCCGGCAACGCTATCGATTGGCCTTTCAGGCGGTTTTTGGGCGGCGCCAGGTCCGCGCCACTGCCGATTTGCGCTGCCCCGACAGCCGACAATTCTTGAATTCGCCTTTCAGCGGCGATCGCTATCAGCCGTCTCAAGGCTCGTGCGTCAGGACTCGGACCGAGATCAAGGCTTTGACGGCCAAGGTCCCATACGGCATACTAGGGGGTCTTGCGCGGCGAGCAGGCGCAGTGACTGAGCAGCCAGTGCTGGCACCTGCTGACCTGACCAGCCCTCGCCGGTCAACCGAATTCTCTCTAGCTCCGAGGCATCTCGACTCGTTATGTACGCAATCATTGAAACTGGCGGTAAGCAGTACCGCGTCGCCGAGGGCGATCTCGTGACCGTCGAGAAGCTCGACGCCGACCAAGGCAGCACCCTTGACATCCCGCGCGTGCTGATGCTCGCTGAAGGCGACTCGGTGCAGGTGGGTAAGCCCTATCTGGACAGCGCCAAGGTCACGGCTGAGGTCGCGGCCCACGGTAAGCACGACAAGGTGCGCATCGTCAAGTTCAAGCGGCGCAAGCACCACCTGAAGCGGCAAGGTCACCGCCAGCTCTACACCCAGCTCAAGATTACCGGCATTAGCAACGGCTGACCATCCTGCAGGATTGGCAGCGCGACGGAGACACCTCTCATGGCACATAAAAAGGCAGGCGGCAGCTCACGTAACGGCCGCGATTCAGAGTCGAAACGACTCGGCGTGAAGCGCTTCGGCGGGCAGACCGTCGCGGCCGGCAGCATCCTCGTGCGCCAGCGCGGCACCCGCTTCCACGGCGGCGTCAACGTCGGCTGCGGCCGCGATCATACCCTGTTCGCCCTCAAGGATGGCGTGGTGCGCTTTGAGGTCAAGGGGCCGCGCAACCGCAAGTTCGTCAGCATCGATCCTGTCGAAGCCAGTGCGTGAAATTCGTCGATGAAGCGGAGATCCGCGTCGAGGCCGGTGACGGTGGCAATGGCTGCGTCAGCTTCCGCCGCGAGCGCTTCATCCCGAAAGGTGGGCCTGACGGCGGCGACGGCGGCGACGGCGGCAGCATCTATCTGGTCGCCGATCCGGGTCTGAACACCCTAGTCGATTTTCGCCATTCGCGGCGGCACCGTGCCGAGCGCGGCCGCGACGGGATGGGTCAGAACCGAACCGGCCGCAGCGGGCAGGACAAGCTGATCCAGGTACCACTTGGTACCCGCGTTATCGATACCGAGACGGACGCGCTCATTGGTGAGGTCATCACCGCCGGGCAGCGCCTGCTCGTCGCCCGCGGTGGCTTACACGGCATCGGCAATGCGCGCTACAAGTCGAGCACCAATCGCGCCCCGCGGCAGTCCAAGCCCGGCACACCGGGCGAGCGGCGCGTCCTCAAGCTCGAGCTCATCCTGCTCGCCGATGTCGGGCTGCTCGGACTGCCGAATGCCGGCAAGTCGAGCCTGATTCGTCAGGTCTCCAGTGCTCGGCCTCGCGTCGCCGACTATCCGTTCACGACGCTTCATCCCAATCTCGGCGTGGTCAGCCTCGGGCCGCGGCAGAGCTTCGTGATCGCCGATATCCCCGGCCTGATCGCTGGTGCCGCCGAGGGCGCGGGCCTCGGCACTCGATTCCTCAAGCACCTGAGCCGGACGCGACTCCTGCTGCACCTGATCGATATCGCCCCGCCCGAAGGCAGCCCCGCCCCGCTCGAGCAGGCACAGATCATCGTCGATGAGCTCAACGCCCATGGCGGCGATCTGGCCGAGAAAGAGCGCTGGCTGGTGCTGAACAAGACCGATCTACTCGACTCAGCGCAGGCTGCCGAGGCGCAGCGCGCTCTAAGTGACGCACTCCGTTGGGATGGCCCGGTGTTTCTGATCTCGGCGGTCACAGGTGCCGGCACCGATGCCCTGGTCGGCGCGCTGATGCAGCGCCTAAGAGAGCTCCAGCATCCGTTTGAGTCGCAGCCGGACGAGACACCGAGCCAAGGCCACGAGCCAAACTCTGTTAAGAGCGGGGATCTTGGCCAGGGTGACAGCCAGGGTGATAGCCGGCGCGATGATCCACAGCAGGACAGCCCGCGTGTCGTTGGCGATGATC
>NZ_JBUDPI010000315.1:0-4392 GCF_054919635.1 Halochromatium sp.
GCTTGATGGCAATGACATTGGAGCCGGTCACCCGGCGCACTGCCAGGCTGATCACCGGCTGAGTGTTGACCCGCGATAGATTGCTCAGCTCGAAGTGATCGAGCACCACCCGGCCGACGTCCTGCAGCCGGATCACGCTGTCGCCGCGCCGCGCGATGATCAGCGTCTCGATCTCCTCGACATCGTCGAAGCGCCCGACGGTGCGCAGCAGATAGCGGCGCTTGCCACTGTCCAGCTCACCAGCGGAGATGTCCTGATTGCGTGCGCGGATCGCCTCGCGCACATCGACCACGCCCAGATCGCGCTGGGCCAGGCGCTCCGGGTCGAGCAGGATGCGCACCTGGCGCTCGGCGCCGGGAGCACGAACGAGCGCCGGTCTTTCGGTAGGCGAACTGCCCTCGGCGCCGCCGCGGACCTCGATCTGCGACACATCGGCGACGCCCGAGAGCCGGGTGCGCACGCGGTCCTCGATGAAGTCGCGCATCATCGGCATGTCCAGACCGCGCGGGTTGCCGGGCAGCGGCGCGATCCGGAAGTACATGAAGGAGTTCTCGGAGAACGAGGTCGCGTAGATGCGCGGCTCGTCGACATTGGCCGGATAGGACGGCACCTGATTCAGCGCGTTGTTGACCTTGATCAGGGTCTCGGTGATATCGACGCCGAACGGGAATTCCATCTCGATCTCGGCCGAGCCGGTCGACGCGCGGGCGATGAAGCGGCGCAGGTTCGGGATGGTGCGCAGGTATTCCTCCTGCTCGATCAGGATCTCCTTCTCGACATCCTGCGGCGTCGCGCCGGGCCAGGCGGTGCGCACCGTGACCGTCCGTACCTCGAGATCCGGGATCATCTGCACCGGAATGCGCAATGCCGCGGCCGCGCCGAGCACGCCGACGATCAGCACGATCACCGTCATCAGCACGCCGCGGCGGATGAGTGCGTCAAACATCGCGCGCCTCAGGCGAGGTCTGGCCGGTGGTCCCGCTCGCTGTCCAAATCGGGGTCCCGTGCGTCATCCGTCCCCACAACCCGTTCGGCATCTCGTCCCGCATCCTGGCTCTGCCTCCGTCCCGCGCCTGGCCCGCGAGCTTGCCCGTTGTCGGGGGCCTCATCCCGATCCGCGTTCGGTCCGTGTTGCGAATCCTTATCCAGCACGCGCACGGCCTGCCCCGGCTCCAGGGCCTCATTGCCCTCGACCACCACCGGCACCCCGGCCGCCAGGCCATCGCGGATCTCGACTCGATCGCCGAACATCAGCCCGAGGGTGACCTGGCGTTCTTGGACCTGAGTCGCTTCGCCGGAGCGCTCCAGCACCCAGAGGCTCACGCGCCCATCGGGATGGCGCAGCAGGGCGTCGCGGGGGACGGTCACGTTGGTGCGGCCGCTGTCGAGATACAGCGTCCCCTGCACCGACATGCCCGGCGTCATCGCCGGATGGGTGGCCCCATCGGCCGGCAGCACGCGCAGCAGGAAGGTGCGGGCGGTGGGATCATTGACCGGCACGATGGCCTGGATCTCGCCGGCAAAGGCAGTGTCCGGCAAGGCCGTCAGTCGCAGCTCGACCCGGGTGTCGGCTGCCACTAGTGGATACAGCTCTTGCGGCACCCGAAAATCGAAGCGCAGATCCTCAGTCGCGACGAGCTCCATGACGGTCGTCCCCGGCGATACCCATTCGCCGAGATCGGCATGACGCCGGCTGATGACACCCGCAAACGGTGCCTCGATGCGGTGACGCGCGACTCGTGCCTGCTGATGGAGGAGCTCCGCCGCCGCAATCGCCTGCTCGGCAGCGGCGATCTCGGCGGCTGCCGCGCGCGCTTCCAGCTCGCTCTCGGCAATACTGTTGTCCTTGACCAGGCGTTGGCCCTCGCGCAGAAGGCGTCGGGCTTCGGCCAATTCCGCGCCGGCGCGCTCGGCCTCGGCGTTGGCCGCCGCCAGCCCATGCTCGGCGAGCTCGGCATCCAGCTCGACCAGCAGGTCGCCGGGCTCCACCCGATCACCGGCATCCACCGACAGCGTCGTCACCAAGCCAGCGACCTGCGTTGATAGATTCGCTGCATGCAGCGAGGTCAGGGTACCGGTGACCCCCTCCTCACGAATGATGGGCTGCTCGCGCGATTCCGTGACCGCAACCGGCGCCGCTTCTCCGAAGGCCAGCGGCACCGGTAGCGGCAGCAGGATCATCAGCGCGATGGCAGCAAGGGTGCGTGTGCCGGCTTGGGGGAGCAACAAGGCATGGTCCTAAAGAATGCGAGACGCTCAAGATCAGCCGGTTGGCTGCCAATCGTCAACCCCGGCAGCATCGTCAACCCCGGCAGCGCCGCCGCGACCGCTCACCATCGCGCAACCGCACAACGGCTGTGGCATCTGCATCCGATCAGCGATCCATCCAGGATGGCCGATCATGACACCTCGACGCCATCCGGGTTGCCAGTCTCTTCTAGGGTCTCTTCTGGGGTCACGTTCTCGGCCTCCTCGGTCGTCCCTTGGTCGCCCTTCTCGGTCGCCTTGGGAGTCTCCTCCCTTGGAGGCAGCTTCTCCACAGGCTCACCTTGCTGCGTCTCTTTGATCAGCTTGTGCAGCAATTGAAAACCCTCGTCCAGCGATGAGGCCATAACCACCAGCGGACCCTGGCTGACGATGATCTGTGCCAGCTGAGGTAAGGGGGACTCCTCCAGCATCCGCAGGAAGATGCCTTGGATATAGGTCACGACGCCCTCGACCGGGACCACGATCAGTCGTCCGAGGGTCGCCTGCGTGCCTTGCTGGCTCCACAGGGTCAGCTCCTGGGAGATGCGCGGGTCCTGCGTGATAAAGGCGTTCACCTGCTCAGGACCGTAGACCAGTGTTCCCTTCGGGAAGTTATAGACGATGATCCGACCGTAGCTGTCGCCATCATTGCCGGCAACCGCAAGCGCGCGCATGCTCGGTTGGCCCAATGGCGTCATCGGCACAAACAGGCTGAAGTCGAAGCGATCCTCATCGATCAGATTCAACGTGAGGTAATAGGAGCGCATCCGTTGGACGTCGTCACGCCATTGACTGGGTGGCAGAGCCCAAGCGTCCTCCTGGTTATAGAAGGTCTCGGGGTCGGTCTGGTGATAGCGCGTATAGATATCCATTTGTACGTCGAATAGACTCTTCGGATACCGCACATGCTTCTTGAGTGCCTCTGGCATCTCATCGAATGGTTTGAAGAGCCCCGGATAGATGCGCGCGTGGGCGGCGGCGATCGGGTCCTTCGGATCAGCGAGATAGTAGTCGACACTGCCGTTATAGGCATCCACGACCACCTTCACCGAGTCGCGGATGTAATTGAACGGACGCTCGAAATGCTTGACATGTCCGGCATAGGGCTTGGAATACGGATACCATTTAGAGCTAGTCATGGCGTCCTGTATCCAATACAGCCGCCCATTGGCGATGGCCAGGTAAGGATTCGGCCCCAGGATCAGATCCGGTGTCAGGGTCTTGATCCGGTCACGGATGTTGCGTCGGAACAGCAGCCGGCTGTCGTCAGTCATCTGCGTGGTGTAGAGGATATTGCGCTCGCCGAAATAGAGCGAGAAGACCAGCTTGCGGAAGGCGCTACTGACCGGCACTCCACCGGTGCCGTCGTAGTCGGTGAGCTTGACCTCGTCGCGCGAGGCGTAATCGAGCTCGTGGCTTGCATTCGGCGCGATCACCGGATGCAGATTGCCAGCGCCGTAATAGATCGCCGGCTCATCGATGGACAGGCCCTCAACAGAGCTCGGCGGTATACCCTGGATCAGCCACTCGAGCGGCTCGTCCGCCGCCTGTGCGGCCGGGTTCATCACAACGCCATAGCCATGGGTGTACCGAAGCCAGAGGTTGACCCAGGTTTGGCGAGCCTCGCTCAGCTTCTCGAGGTCGATCTGACGCGCCGCGAGGAAGACCTGCTGATAGACATCCTTGATCTTATAGCGACCGACGTTCACCCGGTCGAACGCGTAGTAAGGACGGATCTCCTGCAGCTCGCGATAGACTGAGAGGAGCTTGTGCTCGTCCCAGATCGGGATGCTGCGCAGGCTCAACCGGATGTTTGGCGTGATCTTGTCCCAGCCCTCTTCATGGATCTGATAATCGCGCGTCTCGACATCTTGCAAGCGATAGCCGGCCAGGGTCGCCTCGATGTTGTTGTCAATGAAGGGCGCTTCGCGCGTCATCTCGGCGGGCTCGACCACGTACCGTCCCACTGCATCGGTGAGAAAGGGCGTATGCCGCAGTCCGAGCACCGCGAGCAACAGCAGCGTTGTGACGGCGAGCAGACCAATCCCTTTTCCGGTGTTGACCAGAGCCAGCAGCAGCGCGCCCGCGATCAGCAGCAGCACCGCTGCGGCCACGATGAGCGGCAGAGTCACCGTCATCTCCTCA
>NZ_JBUDPI010000316.1:0-4371 GCF_054919635.1 Halochromatium sp.
CTCGCCAGTGCCGCCGGGAACCTTGCTTGGCACCCAGGGCGCGCTGCTGAGCTTCGAGTCGCCCACCGAGACGGGCCAGGCCGTCCTCATGCTAACCGCACGGACCCCTGAGCTGCTGCAAAGCCGGACCGCGCGGCTGGTTCAACCAGACTTCTGGTACAACCTCAAGGGCGCCTTTGTGCTCTGGGAAGAGACCGAACAGAGCCTGCTCAGCCGCCCGCCGCAGCGCACCTTCACGGTGGGTCAGGTGGCGCCTAGCACTTGGCTCACGCACCTGCTCAGCGCGTATCCCGCGGCCTTGATCGGCGTGACCTTACTGCTTGTTGCGCTGATCGCCTCGCTGCTTTTCGGAGTCACCGGGCGCTTCCGCCGTCGCCGTCATCCCCGAGGGTCTGATGATGTCTAAGACACAACGTTTCGCTGTATCTCTGACTGCCGGGTTTGCGCTGATGCTGATCGGCAGCGTGGTACTCGCCGCTGCCGATTGTCCGCCGGATGTTGGCGCTCAAGCCACAGCCGACTGGTCGCGCTACGCGGCGCTGGTGTTGGCCGCGGACGGTCGCGTGCGCGACACCGGTAATGGCGACATCTCCCACTCCGAGGGGCAGGGCTTCGGCATGCGGCTGGCCTTCCACTACAACCAGCGCGAAGATTTCGCGCGTATCTGGCACTGGACGCGCACGCACCTCTATGTGCGTGGTGATCATCTCGCGGCCTGGCGCTGGCGTCCGGATGCCACGCCCCCGATCGACGACCAGAACAATGCGACCGATGGCGACCTGTTCATTGCTTGGTCATTGGCGCTGGCCGGGCGCTGCTGGGATGAGCCCGACTACACTGAATCGGCGCGCCGTATCGCTGATGACATTCGCGCCAAGCTAGTGCGTGAGACCAGCGCTGGTAGCCTGCTGATGCCGGGTGCCCAGGGCTTCGAGCACGGCCAGACCCTGACCTTGAACCTGTCCTACTGGGTCTTTCCAGCCTTCGCTGAGCTGGCGCGTTTGCAGCCCGAGGCGAAGGCATGGCCGGCACTGATGCAGTCCGGCGAGACCCTGCTGACCGAGCTAAGGTTCGGACGCTGGCAACTGCCGCCAGACTGGGCGACATGGTCGCCCGAGAACGGTTTTGCGCTCTCTGATCGATTCCCGCCGCGCTTTGGCTATGACGCTGTGCGGGTGCCACTGTATTGGATCTGGCAAGGTCAAGATGCTCATGCCCTCGAGGCGCTCGCCAGCTATTGGGGCGCCCAACGACGCTGGCCTTGGGCACCCGATTGGGTCGACCTCAAGACCGATGCCATCAGCAGCAATGCTGCACCCCTAGGCATTGCCGCTATCGCGGCATTGACAGGCTTTACGGCCGCTGAGAGCAGCGGCGGCATCCGCCTGCTGCGCCTTGCGCCCCTGTCAGCGGAGCCAGATGGCAGTCTCGATTACTACTCTGCGAGTCTGCGGCTGTTCGCCGGCCTGGCTGGGCAGGCTTGGTGCCGGCACCAGTCTCAGGAGGGCGCGGTGCCCTGCCTCGATGTCTGCGGCGATGGCGACTGAGGTCCTTGCGGCCCGATCTAGTCACCGATTGCTGCAGGCGGCGGCAGTCGCAGGTTGCGCGCTGTTGTGCGTTAGTTTGCTCAGCAGTCGCTGGGGCACGATGGCCGCGACTGGCCAAGATGCTGTGCTTGAGCAACAGACTCGTCCGCAGTTGGGTCTCACCGATGTCACGCATCCGGATTCAGCGGTTGAGCTGTCAAGCCAGACGCCTGCTGTTGAGATCGACGAGGGCACGCCAGCGGCGCAGGTGCAGACGGCCGACCCAGAGGCCAGTGTGCAATATCGCGCGGACGCGGAGCGGGTCACGACGCCCCCGTCTGGCACCACTGAGCCCGCACGCGAGCATATCTATTCCGCCGGCCGTCGCGCCGAGCCTGCGCTCTGGGCATTGCTGCATAGGGGACAGTACACAAGGCTCAAACAGGACATCGCCCAGCTGCGTGCCGACGACCCGAGCTGGCAGCCACCCGCTGAGCTGCTGCACTGGCTCGATCATCATCTGGCAGAGCAGGGCAAGACGCGGGCTGCTCCTGGTCGTGCAGCAGCCGCCGCGAGCAAGCCCGCGCCGCCGCCCGACCCCTACGGCGTTGCCCTGGCGCGGGCTGGTCGCCTGCAGGATCGCGGCCAGAGCGCAGCGGCATTGCAGGCGCTAACGCCCTGGCTGAAGACCATCCGCGCGCGTCGCGATAGCCGGGCGATGACACAAGTCGGCTGGCTGCGGCTGACACTTGAGAAGCCTGAGCCAGCGTTGGCGGCGTTTCAGCAGGCGCTGCAGTGGCGTCCAAGCGATGACGCTGCGAAGGGCGAGCTCTTGGCACTCTCCGCCTTGGGCGAGGTCGATCCCTTGTTGTTGCAGGCCGAGTCCAGTACCGCAAGATGGCCCGCGTTGCGCGAGCCCGCTGCTGACGCCCTGCGCGCACTGGCCGCGCGCCTGCACCAGCAGGATGACTACGCCGACGCCGCGCGGCTGCTCAAGTCGGCGCTGGTGCTCTGGCCAGCGGATCGCGACGCCGCCCTGTTGACGGCCTGGAACGACTTCAAGCTTGGCCGTTACCGCGCCGCCGCCGATGCCTTCGAGGCGCTTTACCGTGCCGAATCCGATGAGCAAAGCGCCGATGGTCTGCTGCTCAGTCTCAAGCGGCTCGGCGACGACGACCAGCTGCGGCGGCTTGCGCAGGCGCCTGGACCCTTACATGCACTGTGGCAGCGGGATCAAGCCGAGACCCTGTTCAGCCAAGGGCAATTCCTCAGCGCCTATCGACTAGACCCCGATCTCAACCCGGCGTTGGTCAACATCGATAGCCCAGCGCTTGGCCTTGGCCTCGGCTGGCGCTCACGCACCGGCGAGCCGGGACTCGGTCAGCTGAACGAGCAGGCCGAGCCGCTGCTGCTTGCCTCGGGCTGGCTCGGCGCTATGGGTGTAACACTGGCCATCGAGCGGGTCTCGCTCGATGCCGGCAAGCCCGCGCCCGATGCGCTGATCGGCTCCTGGCCCGCACCCCAGGCGCTGGCGGGCCAGGAGCGGATTGGCCAGACGTTGGATGGACAGGCTGAGCGCGAGGCGAACCGGGTTGATGGCGGCTTGAGCTGGCGTCTGCAGCTCGACGACCAGCGTCACTGGCTGGGCGGCCGGCAGCTCAGCGCCGCCATCGGCCAAACACCGACCGGCGGGGCGCTCGACCCTGCCTGGCTGGGCTCGCTTCGCCTGGGCCAGCGTCGGTCAGCCTTTGCCTGGAACGCAACCCTGGAGCATCAGCCGGTGTCTGAGTCCATTCTCTCCTACACGGGCATGCGAGACCCGGCCAGCGGCGATGCCTGGGGGCGGGTCTCGCGTACAGGTCTGGTACTCGACGGCTGGCGGCTGCTGACCCCCGATTGGACGCTGGCCGGGCTGCTGCGCGCGCACGCCTATCGGGGTACCGATGTCGCCGATAACAGCGGCTACGAGCTTGGCCTGTCGCTTGGGCGCAATCTCAAGCACCCAGACTTTGCCTATCTCACCCTGGGACCAGCGCTCGAGGCCCGGCATTTCGAGCGCAATCTCAATCAATTCACCCTCGGGCACGGCGGCTACTACAGCCCCGATCTGGACCTTGGCCTGATGCTGGCGCTGGACTTCCAGACCCGGGAAGCGGCGCCCTGGCTGCTGCGTGGATCGGCGCGCGCTGGCTGGCGGATACAGGATGAGGCCGATAGTCCCTGGTTCCCGCTGGGCTTGCCCAGCGACAGGGCCACAGACATGGTGGCCGCATCCGCCATGCGATATCCAAGCTCACGCAAGCAAGGGCTTGGCGCCTCCCTCCAACTGCAAGGCGCAGTGCGACTGAGCCCGCACTGGCAGCTTGGTGTCCGCCTGTCGGGAAGCCACAGTCCGCAGTTCGACGAGCTCAGCGGTATGCTCTTTCTCCACCGCTTCTTTGAGCCTAGAGCGGCTGTCTTCAGTAGCGATCTACTGCCCGCAGGACTTGGCTCGGGACGCTGAAGTCCAGGGTGAGGTCTTGGATCGTTGTCCGGCAATCCACGACGGCTCGATCAGCCAGTCAACTTCTTCATATCTCCGCGGTTTTGATCAACGTGCTCGTGTCTGGTCAGCCATTCCCTTCGCCAAACCCGGCATGCGCCGAACGGCGACACCGAGAGCGCATTGGCACTGACTTTGGCCAGGATGATCGAGATGAGCTCAGTGCTGGCGACCAGGAGGCGGATGCTGTTATTTGGTAGGCTCAGCCACGACCCGATCAGGCTACCGTTGACCGCGCCCAGATAGACATGCGGCCACTCCAGCCCACTGAATGGCCACTGACGATGGCTATGGCGGGACTAG
>NZ_JBUDPI010000317.1:0-4357 GCF_054919635.1 Halochromatium sp.
GAGCCAGCGGCTGATCGATTCCATCTTGTTCCATTCCTGCGCCGAGACCAGCGAGATGGCGATGCCGGCCTGACCAGCGCGGCCGGTGCGGCCGGTGCGATGCAGGTAGTCTTCGCCACTGCGCGGGATGTCGAGGTTGATCACGCGCTCGACGCCGGTCAGATCCAGGCCGCGCGCGGCAACATCGGAGGCAACCAGCACCGAGACCTGGCCGCGCTCGAGCAGGCCCATCACCCGCTTGCGCTCGCGCTGATCGAGCTCGCCATGGAGCACGGCAGCGCGCACCTGCTCGCCGACTAGGAAGGCGCCGATCGCGTCGGCGCGGGCGCGGGTGTTGGCGAACACCAGCGCCTTTTCATAGGCTTCGTTTTGCAGCAGCCAGAGCAGCTGCGCCTGTTTCTGCGGTAGCTCATCGCTGAGGATGATCTGATGGCTGATGTCGGGATGCGCGGCGCGGATGGCGTCGATCTCGATGACCTGCGGATTCTTCAGCAGATGATCGGTGACCGGGCGCAGCCCACCGTGCTTGAGCGTGGCCGAGAACAGCAGCGATTGGCGCTCGCGGTTGCTGGCGCTGATGAGGGTGATGACATCGGCGGCGAAGCCGAGATCGAGCATGCGGTCGGCCTCGTCGAGCACCAGGAAGCTGAGCTGGGTCAGATCGGCCTCGCCGGTCGCGAGATGCTCGAGCAACCGGCCCGGGGTGGCAATGACCAGGTCCGGATTCTTGCGCAAGGCCGAGACCTGGCGGCCGCGATCTTCGCCGCCGACGATCACCGCGGCGGTCAGCCGGGTGCGGCTGCCGAGGCTCAAGAATTCGGTCTGGGTCTGGCTTGCCAGCTCGCGCGTTGGCACCAGCACCAGTGCGCGGATGCCGCCATCGGGCGCTGGCTCCTCGCTAAGGCGCTGCAGTATCGGCAGCAGAAAGGCGCCGGTCTTGCCGGAGCCGGTGGCGGCCGAGGCAAGCAGATCGCGACCCTCGAGCACGGCGGGAATGACCCGCTGCTGCACCGGTGTTGGCTGCTTCCAGCCGGCGTTGGCGATGGCGCGCTGCAACGGCTCGTCAAGGTCGAAGGTGTCGAAGTTGTTGGTGATGGTCGTCATTCAAATCTAGCCATTCGAAGATCCTGCGGCGCTTGGCTCGCACTTGTTGGGCAATCGCCGATCAGTCAATGGTCATTCTATGCCGGCGAGCCGCCGTTCAGCAGGACGCCGCGCGGCGACCGCTGCGCAGCGAGCGCCGCCAGTGTCAGAGCCGCGCCACTAGCCTGCGTTGCTAGCCCTCGGCGACCAAGACGTCAACACTGTTTGAGAGTGGCGAGGGTTGGCCGTTCTCGCCGACAGATCTCACCGCGACTGTCAGCACAGCGCCGTGTGGCGAGGCCTGGTCGGACGGTTCAAATGTCCCTGCAAGTGCAGTTAGGCTTCGTTTCCACGCAGTCTGAAGATCGCCCGACGTCTCGATCTTACTCACAACGGTATCGGTGTCTCGTAGCGCCGGGCTCGCCGACACGTAAAGGAGATAGAGGTTGGGATTGCCAGTAATCTGGATCTGGGGCGGCAACGAACGCGCAGTCTCGGTGGTGGATACGCTCAGCAACGGGGGCCGGAGTGCTTGTTCCGTCATCGATTCCGATGAGGAGAGGTCGAGATTTCTGTTGGCCAGTGTTGCCGTCAACTTGGCCATGAGCTCCTCTGTCTTGATGATGCGATCCGCCATCAGGCCAATCCGCTCCTCCATCATCAAGATACGGTCCGCCATGGCACCAATGTCATCCGAGATCTTTGAGATCAGCCCGGCCGTATGGGTCATCATGGCGGATGCGACATCGCTGCCCTTATCCATGGCCTTGCCAACGACGCCGCTACCCGTTTCTAGCAGCCCTTTGAAAACACCATTAGTCTTGCGGTCGTTGTCACTTGCCACTTTGTGAGGCCTCTGTTGCGGGCTGCTTGTGCGACTGTCGATTGACATCGGAACGGACTGTACAGCGAAGAGCAAACGCACCATGCACGGCCAACCTGTCGCGCATAGGATGCGCGACGCTACCAGCTCACTCGCTGTATGCTGGGTGCGACCGCAGCCGGCCTACCCGCGTCGGAGCACGCCGAGGTCAGTTGCAACCCCAAAACCGAGCCACGCTGCAGTTTGCTTAGCTCCCGAAGCCATTCACAGCTGATACCGTCAGCGCCGGAGGAAGTTTGTCATGACCCAAGATGTCGAAGACATGGTCCACGCGGTGCTCAGTCAAATGCAAACGGCATTAGACACCAAACATGTCGTTGGTGAGCCGATCCAGATCGGCGACTACACCATTGTCCCGCTGATGAGCGTCGGGTTCGGATTCGGGACTGGCAAGGGCACTGGTAAGGGCGAGGAGCTGATGAAAGGCGAGGGCATGGGGTGGGCATCCGCCGGCGGCGGCGGCATGAAGCCTCTTGCCGTCGTTTTGATCGGACCAGATGGCGCAACGGTGGAATCATTGAAAGGGGCCACGGCCTCGGTCGTCGAAACACTGGCACAGAGCGTTCTCAACGCCAGAAATAAGGACAAAGACGCGAACGACTAACGACCCGCGATGCTGGCCGCATTAGGCATCGCTCTGCTGCTGGCGCTCTCCCTGCTGGCGACCCCAGTGGCTATCGTCGGCGTGCTGAAAAAGGACAGCGACTGGAGCGGGCGACTGCGCCTGTACTGGCTTTTCGGTCTCGTGCGTATCCGTGTGCGCCCGCGGCAACAGAGACGACGTCGAACGGTGCGGTGGTGGAGTCGACCTCGGGGCAAGCGCCCCGGCAAGCGGCAGCCGCAGATGCGCAGGCTTATTCGGCTTCTCAGGAGCCCGGGTTTCCTGCGACGACTCCTGCGCTTGCTTCGGGACTTGATGCGCGCATTAGGGCCACGCCGCGTGAAGACCCGATTCGTGATCGGGATGAATGATCCCGCGGATACCGGCTTTATCGCTGCGTTGCTCGCGCCGCTGCGAGTCTGGCTCACACGGCCAGACGGCAGTGAGCCTTCGGCAGTTTCGATAGACATCTCCCCGGATTTCTCGGGCCCCCGTCTGCACGGATACACCTGCGCAAGTCTGCGCTTTACGCCCCTCCGGCTGATTGCGTTGTGTCTTGGGTTCGCGCTTTCGCCGACCGTGATCCGCGCCGCTCGGACGCTTGCTACGCGCCACCGGTTAACAAGCGACGATCGTTAGTCAGGCGAGACCTGGCCCCTGATGCTCGGCGTCTCGGCGTCCTCAGCAAATGCAGGAAGATGCCGTAAACAGAAGCTCCGGCTGCGCCTAGGCAGCGAAATCCAGCACCTAGGCCACCTCAGTGATCATCAGGAGAGCTGTGATCATACGCCTTGATAAAGGGCCAACGCCGCCTTCGTCATCGATCCCAATGGCGTGCTGCGTGTCATGGTCTACTACCGGACGAACGTTGGGCGCTCGATCGACGAGCCCGTGCGCCTGGTCAAGGCCCGGCAGACCTCCGGCGAGCGCGGCGTGGCGACCACTGAGGCTTGGCAGCCGGGAGGTTTGGCAGCCAGGCGACAAGGTGATCGTGCCGCCGCCGGTCACCGCTGAGCAGGCCGCTAGCTACGATGCCCGACTCGGCTCAGGTCGCTGCTCCGCCGCCACAGCTGCTCTGCGAGTAGCAGCCAGAGCGCAAAGACGGCCACGGTCATCAGCGTCATCAGGGGCAGTGACGAGACCCTCAGCTCCCGCGGGATCAGGTCGTCGAGGGGGAGGGCGCGGACGGCGAGGACCAGCACGGCGCTGAGGCGGCTGCTTAGTGGCAGTGAAGGGGCGAGCACGCGGTCGCGCAAGAGCACGAGCGCAGCCGGCAGCAAGAGCACCAGGTGATGGGTCCAGCTTGCGGGAGCGATCAGGAACACCGTGATGCTGATCAGCGACAGCTCCAGGTCGTGATCGACTGCACTGCGCGGTCGCGCAAAGCGGTGATTGTGACGAAATCGACGCTCGGGTCTCGAGCTGCTGGCGATACCTGCGTTGGTTCCGGCGCCGGTTCCAGCCCCTTGGTGCGATGCCGCTGTGGCTTGCGTGGCTGTCAGGCTGCGCCGCATCGAGCGCCAGAGGAGCGCAGCGGTTGCGGCGAGGAGGATCAGGATTGCGCTGCCGGTCAGCCGTGCGGCCAACGCAGGATCATCGGCGATGATGCTGCTGAATTTGTTTGGTACCAGGAAACGGGCAATGGCGCCGGCCAGGCTGCGGTTCCAGGGCGCGGCGATGGTGCTATGGCCAGGCGGTAGCTGCGTCAGGCTTGTGGTGGCGACGATATCTTGCCACCAGGAGGTCCAGCTGCCGCTCGGGGCGACCCAGAGGCTCACTGCGATCAGCAG
>NZ_JBUDPI010000318.1:0-4342 GCF_054919635.1 Halochromatium sp.
GCCATCGTCGGCGGCGGCCTGGTCGGTGCTGCCTTGGGCTGTGCCTGCGCCGAGCGCGGCTTGCGCATCGCCGTCATCGACGGCCAGCCACCGCAGCGGGTTTGGCCGGCGGGGCAGGTGGATCTGCGCGTCTCGGCGCTGAGTCGCGCCAGTCAGCGCTTGCTGGAGCGCATCGGGGCCTGGCCGCGCATGGTCGAGCTCGGCGTCAGCCCCTACCGCGAGATGCGGGTCTGGGATGCGGTTGGCCGCGCCGAGATCCATTTCGATTCGGGCGATCTCGGCGAGCCGGACCTCGGTCACATCGTCGAGAACCGGGTGACGCGCCTGGCGCTCTGGGAGCGGCTCGAGGCGCTCGCTGCCGCCGATGCCGAGCAGGTCCAGCTGCTCTCGCCGGCGGCCCCCGCTGCGCTCGAGATCGGCGCCGGCCGGGGTGACGGGCGGGGTGACGGTCTGGCGGAGTTACGGCTGGCCGATCAGCGCTGCCTCTCGGCGCAGCTGGTGGTCGGCGCCGATGGTCGCGCCTCGTTCGTGCGCGAGACACTGGGCATTGGCTTGGAGACCAGCGACTATGCCCAGCGTGCCATTGTCGCCAACGTCGAGGTCGCGCACTGGCACCGCGAGACCGCTTGGCAGCGTTTCCTGCCAACCGGCCCACTGGCCTTCCTGCCGCTGGCCGACGGGCGCTGCTCGATCGTCTGGTCGGCCGACGAGGCGCGTGCCGAGCAACTGCTTGCGCTCGATGATGCCGGCTTCATGGCCGAGCTTGAGGTCGCCTTCGATAAGCGTCTTGGCCCGATCCTGAGCACCGGCCCGCGCGTCGCCTTTCCGCTCAGTCGCCAACATGCGCGCGAGTACATGCGCCCGCACGCGGTCCTGATCGGCGATGCCGCGCACGGCATTCATCCGTTGGCAGGGCAGGGCGTCAACCTCGGCTTTCTCGATGTCGCCGCGCTGGTCGATGCGATCGACCATGCTCGTGCTAAGCACCGCGCGCTCGGCAGCCTGCAGATCCTGCGCCGCTACGAGCGCGCGCGCCGCGGCGAGAATGCCGTCATGCTCACCGCGATGGACCTCTTCAAGCGCGTCTTCGGCAACCGCAATCCGGTCCTGGTCGGCGCCCGTAACCTTGGCCTGGCGGCCGCTGAGCACCTACCCGGCATCAAGCCGATCTTCATCCGTCAAGCGCTTGGGCTCGGTGACGATCTGCCGGCGCTGGTCCGGGCTCGTGGTGATGGTTGCTAAATAGCTGCTCATTCAGCAGGTCTAGATGTTCGTTCAATGCGAGCAATCGAGTCGGGAAGCCGGTGAAGCGTCGTTTGGCTTGGCGATTGAGATGATCGTGCAAGGCCTGGCGAATCTCAGCCAGGCTGCCGCTGGCATCGACCATGGAGAAGTCCCAACACAGGCGCAGAAACAGTAGCTTACCCGCCTCCTCCAGAACCCGAATGCGATCGGTGCGATCAGCGGAGTAGTAGTCATTCGCAGCGGATTGGTGCAAGTCAATCGATTCTCGCTGCGGTGGACGCGCGCATTCTGTACTCTAACGCCCAACTCGATGCCGATCCCGTGGTTTCCGCTATGCCCTGTGCCGTCGTTTGTCCTCCGCCTTCTGCCGTGCTGGCGAGCGCGTTCGGTCACTATAGAGGGTTTGGCCCTTCTCGCGGCCGGGCTTCAATCCTAATATCCCTGTTTGATTTTTCGAGAATCTGGCTAGGCCAGTGCTGCGTGCGTATCCTGCCGGCAGGCGTCTGCGCTCGCTTGTTTGCTTCTTTGATAACACACTGATAATACTGAACTTTGAGAGGACTCCTATGACCGCGAAGAATGCCTTCTATGCCCAATCGGGCGGTGTCACTGCCGTGATCAACGCCTCCGCCTGTGGCGTGATCGAGACCGCGCGTCAGCATCCGGATCAGATCGCCAATGTCTATGCTGGGCGCAACGGCATCATCGGCGCGCTGACCGAGGATCTGATCGACACCAGTCAGGAGTCCGACGACGCCATCGCCGCGCTGCGCTATACGCCGTCCGGTGCCTTCGGCTCCTGCCGTTACAAGCTCAAGAGCCTCGAGGCCAATAAGCGCGAGTACGAGCGCCTGATCGAGGTCTTCAAGGCCCACGATATCGGCTACTTCTTCTACAACGGTGGCGGCGATTCTGCCGATACCTGCTTCAAGGTCAGTCAGCTCTCAGAGACGCTCGGCTATCCGGTGCAGGCGATCCATGTGCCAAAGACGGTCGACAACGATCTGCCGATCACCGACAACTGTCCAGGCTTCGGCTCGGTGGCCAAGTACATCGCGACCTCCGCGCTTGAGGCCTCATTCGATGTGCGCTCGATGGCGAAGACCTCGACCAAGGTCTTCGTGCTCGAGGTGATGGGCCGCCACGCCGGCTGGATCGCCGCCGCCGGTGGGCTGATCGAAGACCAGGGGATGCCGGTGCTGGTGCTCTTCCCGGAGATCGAGTTCGATCAGGAGCAGTTCATCGCCAAGGTGAAGGCGATGGTGGATAGCCACGGCTTCTGCACCATTGTGGTGTCCGAGGGCGCGAAATACCCGGATGGACGCTTCCTTGCGGAGCAGGGGACGCGCGACGCCTTCGGTCATGCGCAGCTTGGTGGGGCGGCGCCTGTGGTCGCGAACATCATCAAGGAAGCGCTCGGCTTTAAGTTCCACTGGGCGGTTGCCGATTATCTGCAGCGCGCAGCTCGGCATCTAGCCTCCAAGGCCGACGTTGAGCAGGCCTATGCGACCGGTCGCGCGGCGGTCGAGATGGCCATCGCGAGTGAGAATTCGATCATGCCGACGATCGAGCGTATCAGTAGCGATCCCTACCAATGGCAGGTTGGCAAGGCGCCCTTGTCCGAGGTGGCGAACGTCGAGAAGTTCATGCCGCGTGAGTTCATCACCGACGACGGGTTTGGCATCACAGCTGCATGCAAGACCTACCTATTGCCACTGATTCAGGGTGAAGACTATCCGCCATTCGAGAATGGCCTGCCGCGCTATGTGACGCTGAAGAATGCGTCGGTGGCGAAGAAGCTCGACGCTTTCGATCTCTAGACGCGGTTCCGCCGTCTCTCAAACGGGCCTCCCAATCGCTGCCGCGACCTAGTCGTGGCGGCGAGCATCTTGCTGCGATCGGAAAGGAGCGACCATGAGTGATTACCATCTCTATCTGTCCTTGATCCCGGAGGCGCTGATCGCCTCGATGCTCGAGCCGAAAGAGTTCGGTTCCTATTATGCGGTGGGAAGGAATGGCCGCGTGTTCGGGGAATCGATCTTCTTCGAGATCGACCCCAGCTTTCGGTCCGAAGATTTTGCGTTCTCGCTCGCCGATGAGCGCTGTGTCACACAGCCAGATGGCAAGCCGAAGTCGTCTGTCTACCTTGGTATCTACAACGTCCTGGCGCGCATTCCGGTATCTGCCATCGGTAACCTGTATCTGGTGACCGATGATGGTCGAACACTCGAGCTCAAGCGCGCCGATTACACGCCGGATCGCGAGCATCCGCTCCATCTGTATCAAGAGTTCTGCCCCAAGAGTCCGTTGGTCGCGAGTCGACTCGAGCCGCAAGCATTTTGTCGCTCGATCACCGACCCCAAGAAGCCGGTGAATCTGCCGCGCATCGCGTTCTCGGACCTGGCACTCGGCGAGCTGGCGTTTGACCCCCTCAACGGCAAGGCCGATGATCTGCCCTATCGTTACATCCCGCATCTGCGCGAGGTGCTCTCGGACTTCACGGCCAATACCAAGGACAGCAAGCTGGTGCTCAAGCACGTACGGGATGCGGTGATCTACCGGACCGTGCAGACCGGCTTCTATGTCGGGGATCATGATCACTTTGTCTTTTACCCCTTCCCGAGCCGCGAGGAATTGCAGTCAACCCATTACGACTGGTGGCGCTCGGCGCAGATCGCGCATTTTGATTGAGCGCTCCCATCGTCGATCAATCGATGCTGCTCATCTCTATCCTTAATCCCGCTGCGCCGTTGAACCTGCGTGGCTCCTTAGCTGTAGAAGTCGAACCATGAACGAACCCATTTTTTGGCTCGCTCCGCTCGCTTCCATCTTCGCACTCTACTTCGCCTGGCGCTTCTTCAAGGAGATGCGTGCTCATGACGAGGGCACCGAGACCATGCGTGAGATCGGAGCCCATGTACGCAAAGGCGCCATGGCCTACCTGCGCCAGCAATACAAGATCATGCTGATCGTGTTCGCGCTCGTCTCGGGCCTCTTCGCCTATCTGGCCTATGGGCTGCAGGTCCAGAACCCTTGGCTGCCGGTGACCTTCCTCTTCGGGGGCTTCTTCTCCGCGCTCGCCGGCTATTTCGGGATG
>NZ_JBUDPI010000319.1:0-4290 GCF_054919635.1 Halochromatium sp.
CGGAGGCCGGTGTCCTTGTAATGAACTCCGGGTACCAGGGACGAGCCGGTGTCGACGTTGGCATCGACCTGGCCGGCCAGGAGGCCGAGGCGGAGCTCGGCGAAGCGGCCAAAGGTGGTGCCAACGTCCAGGCCGATGCGATACAGAGCGATGTCATAGCGAGCGATACGGTCGTCACCCTGGAGGACGCTGAGCGGCACCTTGCCGAGGTCGATGTAGGGCGCGACGAAGCCGGTCCGCGAGCTATCGAAGGGCTGATAGAACTCCGAGAACAGATGCGGCTCGTTGCGCATGTTGATGGCGCTTAGCCATTCACCGCCGAGCGCGTTGATCCAGGTCTGGCGAAAGGTCGCGCGCAGCCCCAAACGGCTGTCGCCCTCGAAGTCGTTCCAGTACCAGACCAATACGGAGGCGGGCATCCGCATCGGCGGCGGCGAATGCCGACAGCAAACAGAGTGTCGCTAAGGCAGGCCTCATGATGCTGTCACGGCCGATGCTGCTCCGGCCTTGACCTCCAGTTTAGGCCTGGCCCAGGAGCTTGGTCAGACGTTCGATCTCCTCTTGAGCCTCCACCTGTTCCGTGACGTCGTATTGGACGCCCAGGTAGTAGATAACCTTGCCGTCCGGGTCCTTCAGCGGCCGGATCGAGAGCCGGTTGTAGAAGCGCGAGCCGTCCTTACGATAGTTGCGCAAGGTCACTTCCACCGGCCTTGCTTCAGCCAATGCCTCGCGGATCGTGACCAGGGCGTCCTGATCGCGATCGTCCGCCTGCAAGAATCGGCAGTTATGACCGACGATCTCCTCTTGGCTATACCCGGTCATCCGCTCGAAGACCTCGTTGGCGTAAACGATGGGATTGTCCGGCAGATCCGGGTCGGACAGGGTCACGCCATTGACACAGTTATCAAGTATCTGGGCTAGCACTCCCGGGATCATGCCCGGGTCTTTCTCTGCCACGAAGTTCATGGCGACCTCGCTTTGTGGTGATCCGATCGTTTACTCTCGTCCGAGGAACTGAGCCCCCGCTACGCCGCCGCGGGCTCGGTTTCAGTCTCGATGAGTCGCTTCAGGTTACGCACGGTTCGTTGGGCGCCGTCCTCCACCGCCAAACGGATCAGCTTCTCGAACGGGCGCATCATCATCTCTAGGCGCTTCAATTCGAAGGTAAACACCAACCGAGCGTGATCGCCGTCCGGCTCGATCCGATAGTTCACTACGAATGCCGGCGAGCCACCCTCGAAGGTCAGCCGCTTAGGAGGCTCCATTTGGGTGATGCGAAACGTCGATTCGGTGCGCCGTCCCTGATCCACGCGCACCTGCCGCGCCTGGGTGCCGACGCGGATGGGCCTCGGGGATATGATCTGCAGCTCGCGCACCTCTGGTGACCACCGTGGATAGTTGCGCTCGAAGTCCTCGGCGATAAACCGGTAGACCTCAGTTGGTGGTCGCCGGATGCCGATGTTGGCTTGTGCTCTCACCACAGCGCCACCCCGCTGTCTGATCTAAGAATGACAACCATTCGGCCTCAATCTTGCCGCTGAGGTTCCAAGCGCAGGCTTAGCGCTGGCTCGGCTGAAGCCGCCCTGATGAGAAGACCAGCAGCCACCGGGTTGGAAACGAAACCCATCTAGAGCCGGAACCTACTGGCTGGCGATCTCATCCCGACAGCCTAGCCGATCTGGGGATCGGCGACTAGAAGGCGCACTTGGAAGTTTATAGAGATATGCATAGACCGCAGCAGAGCGGTGATATCTCGGAGGAGCTCGTGCGCGATGCCAATAGCTCTCACTAAGTCTCTGGCTGCTGCCAGGGAGCGTCCTGGAGCAGGGCCTCTGCGGTCGCCGCATCGACCGGCGGCGAGAACAGATAGCCCTGGCCCCTGTTGCAGCCGAGACGCTGCAGAATGGTGAGCTGCTCCGTGGTTTCGATGCCTTCGGCGATCACGCGTTTGTCGAGGGTCTCCGCAAGCCGAAGGATGGCGGTGACGATGCCGGCTGTGCGCGGCTCGCTGGTGAGTGTGCGCACAAACTGGCCGTCGATCTTGATGCTGTCGAATGGGAACTCATGCAGATAACTGAGTGACGAGTAGCCAGTGCCGAAGTCGTCCATGCTCAGCTTGAAGCCTTGGGCATGCAGGCCTTCCATCGCCGCTAGTGCAAGGGATTTATCGGTCAGGATCGCGCTTTCGGTGATCTCGATGTTGATCAGCTTAGGAGAACAGCCGACCTCGGCAACGAGCCGGCTCGTCTCCTCGGCAAACCCTGTGCTCATGAACTGTCGGCCGGAGAAATTGACGTTCACCGTTGGCGGTGTGCTGAAACGCTCCGCCCAGCTCGAGGCTTGGCGGCTCGCCTCGCGCAGCACGAAGTGGCTGATATCCAAGATCAGCAAGGTATCTTCAGCGAGCGGGATAAATTGATTGGGCGGGACCAGACCGCGTTCTGGGTGGCGCCAGCGAATCAGTGCCTCGAAGCCTTTGATGCGGCCATCGTCGAGCGCAACGATTGGCTGGTAGTGAAGGATAAGCTCTTCGCGCTCCAGTGCCCGTCTGAGATCGCGCTCTAGCTCCATATCCGCCAGCGCACGTGCGTGCATTGCAGGATCGAACAGCGCGTAACGATGCTCGCGACCTTCGCAGCGCTTGGCCTGGTACATCGCGATATCGGCGTCACGAAGCATCGATTCCGGTTGGTGATAGCTGCCGTCGGCGAGCACGATCCCAATGCTGGCGGTGGTAAAGACCTCCTGTCCGCGCACCGTGAAAGGCAGCAGCAAGGCTTGCTCCAGGCGTCTTGCCATCGCATGGGCGGCATCTGGACATTCGATAGCCTCCATGAGGATCAAGAATTCGTCACCGCCGAGTCGAGCGATGGTGTCGGCTTGCCGAAGATGCCCGGTGAGACGTTTCCCGATGACGACCAGCAGCTGATCGCCGATGCTATGGCCAAGACTGTCGTTGATGGTCTTGAATCGATCTAGGTCTAGGAAGAAGAGCGCAAAACGGTAATCGGGCTCTTGCTGTTGACGCGTCAGCGCTTGCTCGAGACGCTGATACATGAGAGCGCGATTCGGGAGACGCGTCAGCTCATCCCGATAGGCGTACTCCCTGAGTCGCGCTTCGATCTGTTTGTGTCTGCTGATGTCGCGGCCGATGAGCAACAGGCGTCCGCGGGGCAAGGCGCCGATCCGGACCAGTCGCAGCTCGATCCAGATCAGCTGGCCGGCGCTGTTGCGCAGACGACACTCAACCTGCTCGGTCCGACCCGTGAGCGCCCGGCGCCAGCAGCGGCGCCAGAGCACCGGTGCGGGCTCGGCCAGCCAGCTGATGAGCGGTCGCTGTTGCAGCTCCTGGAAGCTGACACCAAGCAGCTCAAGGGTTTGATGGTTGGCCTCGATCAACTGATTGGTGCGGGCGTCGATGATCGCGAGGGCTTCCTGGGCGTTCTCGAACAGGGTGCGATAGTCGATCTTGGCGCTGTGCAATGCGCGCTTGGCGCTTCGGCGTTCGAGCAGCGTCAGATACACCGACAGTGCTGCTTTGGCGATGGCCTGATCGCCAGGCTCGAAGGCGAGCTCGCTACCGAGCAATGGCTGGCGCCGGTAGCCGAACAGCAGGAGCTTCTCACCTTGGGCCGCGCTCGCCCACAGCCATAGCTTTAACCCTTGGGATTGCAATGCCTCGCGTAACTTGGTGGCGACTTGCTCTGGGGACGAGCTGATGGCCTGATCCGGAAAGGGTGTAGCGAGGGGAAGCTGAAAGGCCGCGTCGAGGCCGAGGGCATGCTCTACCCTGAGACTGTGCTCCGACGTTCGGGTCATCAGCGCCGCACAATCGATTTGCAGGGACTCGACGAGCAGAGCGACCAGATTCTCCCCGAGCCACTGGTCTGGCGTTAGCTGAAGAGGGTTTTGCCCATCGAGCTCGTACAGGCGTTGAAGGATGGTGGCGATGACGCGCTGGCGATGCGCATCGCGGCGCGCGGCCCTGAGCTCAGATTGATTGCGCAGTAACCGCGCTCCGAGTTCATCGTATTGCCGACGGTAGTAGTCAGCAGCCTCTTGGGCGTTTTGCGTATCATCCATAGGCGGTTCTTTGCTCAATGAGGCTCAGGTGGAGCATTGCACCGCAGTTGGGCCGGCACAGCTGAGCGGGCAGTTGTGGAACGGACGGGTTGGAAGCGGGTTGGAACCAACCGGGTTGGAATCGGTGTAGCCAGGGTGCTCCTCAGTTCTCGGCAGTGGCACAGAGGGCAAGCACTCCAGTCCAATCGAGCGGGCGGCTGCGGCCTC
>NZ_JBUDPI010000032.1:0-19184 GCF_054919635.1 Halochromatium sp.
GGGCAATTATCTTCACTGCTATGCCCCGTTCTTCTTCCATCCGGATCGCCACACACCATGGGGTGCGGCAATCGACTTCGATGGTTCACAGGCGCAGTGGGTGCGCGAGTTCTTCATCCAGAACGCCCTCTACTGGCTTGAGGAATATCGCTTCGATGGCCTGCGCCTCGACGCCGTTGATCGCATCCTCGACGCTAGCCATCCCGACCTGCTCGAGGAGCTTTCTGAGCGCGTGCGAGCGGGTCCAAGCCGCGAGCGCGAGATCCACCTCATCCTTGAAAACGACCACAACGATGCGCGCCGTTATGAGCGCGACCCAGCCGGACGACCACGCCAGTTCACTGCCCAGTGGAACGACGATCTGCATCACGCCTTGCATCAACTGCTGACCCACGAGCGCGACGGTCCTTATCAGGACTTCATCTCAAGTCCCGAGCGCTCGACCACCGACCTGATCGCGCGCGCACTGACCCAGGGCTTCGCCTACCAGGGCGAGCCCTCCGCATTTCGCGATGGCTGCCGACGCGGTACCGCAAGCGGCCATCTGCCACCGGTAGCGATGGTCAACTTCTTGCAGAACCATGATCAGATTGGAAACCGTGCCTTCGGCGAGCGGCTACATCAGCTGATCCCGACCGACGCCAGCGATGCCGCCTTCGCCCTGATCCTGCTCGCTCCCTCACCACCACTGCTGTTCATGGGCGAGGAGCTCGATGCCGAGAGCCCGTTCCTATTCTTCTGCGACTTCGGCGCCGACCTCGCCGATGCAGTGCGTGAGGGTCGGCGGCGCGAGTTTGCCCGCAGCGCCGGCTTCACCGATCCCAGCCACCGCGCCATTATCCCTGACCCCAATGATCCAAAGACCTTCGAGCGCTCACGGCTCGACTGGCGCTGGCGCGACGCACTCGGCAACGAGACCCGGCCTAACAGCCGTTCCTCAGCACAACAGCGACGCTTTTCCATCTGCCGTCGACTCCTCGCCTTGCGCCGAGCCGAAATCGAGCCGCTGATCCCGTTGATCCAACAAGGCGGCGATGCCCGAGTCTTTGGTCCCGGTCGCCTGACAGCACACTGGACCACGAGCGATCACCGCCAGCTACAGCTCATCGCCAACATCAATGCCGAGGCCGTCGAGCTGCCCCAGGACATCGCGTTGACCTGTCGAACCGGACTGATCCTCGACCATCGGCCGGGGACTGATTCAGATGTTGCTCCTGTCTCAACGGGCGAAAACCATCTAGCGCCCTGGTCGGTCCAATGGTGGATCAGCGACACAGGCGAGGACGCGATGGACTAGAGCGCGCAACGGGCCAACGCGCGCAACTGAGCTCAGCCATCGAAACGCACACTACAACACTCAGATTCAAAGCGCCTCCGCGAATGGGGTCTCTCGCCCCGAATCCGGACGCAGCATCGCGACAATGGGCTCCCCGCTCGGTATTCCAGCACTGACTCCCGCAACCGCCGCAGCCTTTTTAGGCGCTTGCCACCGCCGAATAGAGCTGCAGCGTCTCGCGCTCATCGGCAACAACAGGCGCCATGGCGATATCGGTATAAGCCAGCGGATCGGGCTCCGCCATCACGCGCTCCAGGATGCGCCGATAGCGTCGGTGCATCCGGTAGGCACCGGCGTATTTGATCACGAAGTCGACGGCAAACCTTGGATAGAACAACAGTGGGTGCTCGATCGGCAGACCTGGCCGGCGATCGCGCCGCACCTTGCGCCGAATCAGCCCGCCCTCGAGCGGATGCATGCGCTCATGAACGATGGGCGCATGAAAGGCAAAGAGCTTGGCCAGCATATGCTTTGGGTCATAACCCCAGACCCGGCAGCGGCGTAGCACCGTCGCCACATGCTCATCGCTGTAGTAGAGGTCCCAGACCTCGCGGTAGATCCCCTCCCAGTCGGCGCGCGACATCCGTGGATGGGCCGTGGTCACATGCTGGGTATCGTACTGGTTCATGTCGGGCTCAAGCTCCACGCCCTGCTGCACCAGCTGCTGATGATCCTTGGACCCAGGTAACGGAGTCAGGATGAAGAACTCCATGATGTCGATCGGCAGCTCGCGCTGGATGATCCGGATATCGCGGCGGATGCTCTCGGGGGTGTCATCCGGAAAGCCGATGATGTAGCCAGCATAGGTCAGCACCCCAACCGAATGCCAGGCCTGCAACAAGGCGCGATAGTCGCCAATCTTGTTCTGTCCCTTCTGCGCCCCCTTGAGTGACGCCGGGTTGATGCTCTCCAAGCCGATGAACACGCGGTTGACCCCGGCCGCTGCAGCCTTCTCGATGAAGCCCTTGATGCGGTGAGTCTGGGTATCCGCCTGGATCACCAGATGGATCTCCAGACCGGAGGCGCGCAGCGCGATGAGCCGGTCGAAGATCGCCTCCCAGTTGCGGTTGCGCGCGAAGTTGTCGTCAGTGATGAAGAAGTTACGGGTGCCATCAGCGGCATTGGCGCGGATCAGCGCCTCGACGTCATCGGCACTGCGATGGCGCGATTTGCGCCCTTGCACATTGATGATGGTGCAAAAGCTGCAAAGGAACGGGCAGCCACGACCGGCATCGAAGCTCGCGCGCTTGCCCATGGTGCGCTTGATCCGGGCCGCTGGCAGGTAGGGTGTCGGGGCGCCGGTCAGGTCCGGCAGATCGCTGAGGTAGTCGTAGATCGGCTCGAGCTGGCCGTTCACAGCGTCCAACAGCAACCGGTCCAATCGCCCTTCCAACTCGCCGGCGAACAGGCTGATGCCCGCGTCCAGCGCGGCCTGTAGCTCAACCGGTCGCCGCTCGAGCATCGACAGGCAGCCGCTGACGTGAAAGCCGCCAATCACCACCGGCAGCCCAGCGGCCTTGAAGCGCCGCGCCAGATCGAGCGCGCGCGGATACTGGTTTGATTGCACCCCGACGAGCCCGACCAGCGCCCCACCGCCTTGGCGATCGATCCCGCGCCTGAGGTGTCGGCTCAGCCGGCGCGTGTCGATCCGGGTGTTGGTCTCATCGAGCACCGTGACCTCGATCGTAACATCCGCCCCCAGCACCTGACGCTCGGCTGCATCGAGCGCATTGCCATAGACCGCCGCCAGGCTATTCGACGGGATCGACGAGCGCCACCACTGGATCACGTAGCCCTCATCGTCATAGTGCGAGGGCTTGATCAGTAGCAGACGAAAGGGCCGGTTTGCCTGGGATCGGCCCAGGGTGTTGGGAATCGCCATTATCCTGACCGTTTAGCTTGGAATCCTCGGATCATACAGCCATTTTCTTTGCGCTTCGAAAGCAGAAGCCGCATAAACGCAAAGCGTTTTCGATCGCTGACCTCAGACATCGCCATCAAGCCGAAGAGATTGCGCAGCCATCAGGTCGCTGCAGGCTGCAATCTGAGCCCGCGCGGGACCACCCAGCGCTCACCCAGCTCAAAAAGCCCTTGAAAGGCAAGTGCAAGCAACGCGGCCGGCACCGCGCCCTGCATGATCAACGCCGTGTCATCGAGACGGATACCGGTCAGGATCGGCTGCCCATAGCCACCAGCTCCGATCAATGCGGCGAGGGTTGCGGTACCAACGTTGAGCACTGCCGAGGTCTTGATCCCGGCGAGGATCGAACGTGCCGCCAGCGGCAGCTCGACCAGACGCAGGCGCGCATTCGGGTTTAGCCCGATCACATCGGCCGACTCGCGGATCGGAGGCGGGATGTCGGTCAGCCCGGCGTGCGTGTTGCGCACAATCGGCAGCAGGCTGTAGATGAAGAGCGCCGCGACGCTTGGCGGCCAGCCGATGCCGAGCAGCGGGATCAAGAACACGAACAACGCGAGCGAGGGAATCGTCTGCAGCACACCGGTCAGCCCGAGCAACAGCTGACCCAGGCGCGGGCGGCGCGCGGCGATGATCCCAAGCGGCACCGCGACCAGGATCGCTGCCGTCAGCGAGGTGCTGACCAAGCCCACATGCTGCAGCGTACGCTCCAGCAGCCGCTGCCACAGCCCCCGATGCTCCATCTCAACCTGGACGTCAAACCGGTCGACCAGGAGCTGCGCCGCCGCCTCCTGCTCACTGGCACCATCGAGCTTCACCATCCCGTTCAGCCCGGCCATCATCGGTTCGCTAATCGCCGCTTCGAAGCGTTGCACGATCGGTACGGCCCCGGGTACGCGCTGCGCGAGATCGCTGCGATAGAGCAGCACCGCCTGATAGTCATCGAAATAGCCAAGGTCGTCAGCCAGCTGCACCAATCCATAGCGCTCGATCTCGGCATCGGTGGTGTAGACCACGGTCGCGTCGATGCGACCGCTGGCGATCCCACGATAGGCCAGGTCGTGATCCAGCCCCTGCACCTGCCTGTGCGGCAAGCGGTAGCGACGCTTCAGGCCAGGCCAGCCATCACCGCGATCGAGAAACTCATTGCTGAACCCGAAGCGCAGATCAGGATGCGCACGCAGGTCTGAGATGGTCGTCAAAGCGAGCCGCTCGGCGGTCTCTGCCGTCACCGCGATGGCATAGGTGTTCTCAAAGCCGAGCGGCGCCGACATCTCGATACCGCGCTCGGCTAATGCGGTGCGCAACGCATCCAATCCATCCAACCCTTGATCGGCCAGGATCTCTCGCAGCAGCGTCCCTGAATACTCGGGATAGACGTCGATCTCGCCCGCGAGCAGCGCGCCCCAGAGGATGCGGGTGCCGCCCAAGGCCGCCTGGTGCGAGACCTGGAAGCCTGCGTCGGCTAGCAGCAGCGTCAGCGCCTCTCCCAGGATCACCGACTCCGTGAACTTCTTTGAGCCCACCTCGACCGAGGGGGCAGTCATGCGCGCAGGCACCGATTGGACCGGGGGTTCAGCCGATAGCTTCATCGGTGCCACCAGCGTCACAACCAGCAGTACGAGACGGGTCTGAAGAAGGACGCCGCCGCGCCCTCGCAAAGGCGTTTGCATACCCATGGCTTAGCCGACAGGCGCGCTCAGGTTTTGGCCCACTTCGGTCAAGACCCGCTGGGGCTCGCGCTGGGCATTGACAAACTCGGCGACGAAGGGCTCCGCTGGGGATTGAAGGAGCGTCTCGGCTGAGCCCTGCTGGACGATGCGTCCGGCGCGTAGTAGAACCAGTTGATCACCGAAGAAAACCGCCTCGGCCAGATCATGGGTGACCATCAGCACGGTCTTGTGCAAACGCTGAAAGATCGACGCCAGCTCCCGCTGCAGCTCGACACGGATCATGGGGTCCAGGGCGCCAAGGGGCTCATCGAGCAGGATCAGATCCGGGTCCAGCATCAGCGCACGCATCAACGCTGCGCGCTGGCGCTGGCCACCAGAGAGCTCGAGCGGAAAACGATCCAGCAGCGCGGCTGGCAGCTGCACCAGATCAGCCAGATCGGCGAGTCGCTCGCTCCGCCGCAGCGCTGACCAGCCGAGCTCGCGCGCCATCAGCTCGACGTTGGTGCGCACGCTCAGATGCGGAAACAGCCCACCTTCCTGGATCATATAGCCCATACGCAGGCGCGCCTGACGTAGGTTGTCTGCGCCGAGTGGCGCACCATCGAGCCAGACCTCGCCGGCATCGGCGCGAATCAGGCCGGCCGCGAGCCGCAACAGGGTCGACTTGCCGCAGCCGCTCGGGCCAATCAACACGGTCGTCACACCCTCGGCGCAGTCGAGATCGATGCCGTCCAGTGCGAGCTGGCCGTTGTAGCCTTTAGAGACCCCGGTGTACCTGAGCATCTGGTCCGGTTCCGATCCTAAGAACCACTGCCAGTGCAGAAGCCATCGCTGACGAGGTCGAAATCCGTTGCCGCCATTAGGCCGCTGTCAGCGCCTGGCCCTGCTCGGCAAGTCGCACCATGCGCCGTTTACCATCCTCAACCGCATCACGGATCTCCTCGGCATTGCGGGTAGACGCGACGCGCATCTCCTCGATGATCTCGCGCGAATGGGTTTGATAGCTGACAACGGACTCGAGCAGCCGCTTCACTGAGTCGGCGCGAATGGCCGGTCCATAGCCAGCCTTGATCGCTTCCTCCTGCACCGAACCTCCGAGATCGGCCAGGACCTCGAGCGGCTGGCTGATCCCGTCCTTCATCGCATTGACGGTCTCGGCGGTCTCGTCCAGGCCGAACATGCCGCTAAACGAGGCGCTGAGCGCGGTGAGCACGGTCTCGTTGGTGGTGAAGAAGCTGATCGACTGCTGATATAACCGCTCTTTGGCATTGGTGGTCTGCAGCAGCCGGGCCATCACCACCTCAGAGGTGTTGTACGAGACGGTCAGGTTGTCAGCCAGGTCTTTAGCGATCTGATAGCGCTTCTCTGCAGCCTGCAGGGCCCGCAGCCGTTCATCGCGCGCCATCTCTAACCGGGCACGGGCGGCAGCATCATCACCGCTGAAGGTCTCGATCGCTTGCATCGACTGGTCAACCGCGGTGCGCGCTGCCTCAAGCTCGGCTTCGGCGAGATTGAACACCTCCGTCGCCAGCACTTCCGAGGATTTCAGCGCCCCGCGAAAGTCCTGATAGGCATCGAGGATGCGCTGTTCGCGCAGGATCTGCTCGTTGGTGCTTTCGGTGACCTCCAGGTAGTTCGCCTTGATCCTCTCGAACCGGCTCGGGATGTCGCCCCGCGTCACCTTCCTCCACAGATAAGCAACCTGCTCGAACTCGAGGGTTTCGACCTGAACGTCCTCGAGCTGATCGACCATCACCTTGGCATCATGGCGAATGCTGTTGAAGGCATTGGTGATCTCCTCGAAGCGCGTGCCAATCTCCATCGCCTGCACCTGCTGGCGAACGATGGTGTTGAATGTCGAGGCTTGAGCCAGCGTGCGCGCAATGGCTGTAACCCGCGCTTCATCGAGACCAGCAATCACGTTCAGCAACGGGATCATCGGATCATCGGCGCTGTTCTGATCGGTGGGCCGCTCGGTGGACACCAGGCCCATCTCGTGCAGCGTATTCATGGCCTTATCCAGGTACTGCATCGGGGCTGGGGTGGTGCTCATGAAAGGACCTCTGGATCAAAGCGCTGATGATCGATCGTACGCGGTGAGTGAGGGACGAGATGCTGTCCGACCCACGGCTTGACGAACATAACGCCGCAGCCGGACGTCGACAAGCGAAACCCGGCAGCCCAAGTCGATGACCGGAATCAAGACCCGGATCAGCTCCGACCTCACCATTGCGCCAAAGCGCTTCAGCCGACACCAAGAACCTGGCACACTTGCCGACGCCTTCGGAACGCGTCACGACGCGCCGAAAATGGCCCAAGCCTGAACCGCAGGCGCGCTTGTGGTTGCCAGCTTGTGCCAAGACCTCACAATCACCATGCCTCGAGAGCCCACAGCACGATCATGACCGACAGCGTCAAGTACCTGCTCGACGAAGAGCACCTGCCCAGGTTCTGGTACAACATCAATGCCGACCTGCCCGAGCCAATGGCGCCGGTGCTTCATCCTGGAACCAAACAGCCAATCACACCCGACGACCTAGCCCCGATCTTCCCGCGTGCCGTCATCGAGCAGGAGATGAGCACCGAGCGCGAGGTCGAGATCCCTCAACCGGTTCGCGAGGTGTATCGCCAGTGGCGGCCATCGCCGCTGTTCCGCGCGCGCCGATTGGAGAAGGCGCTCGATACCCCAGCCCGCATCTATTACAAATATGAGGGCGTCAGCCCTGCCGGCTCGCACAAGCCGAATACCGCGATCGCGCAGGCCTTCTACAACAAGGCCGAGGGCGTCAAACGCATCACCACCGAGACCGGAGCCGGCCAATGGGGCTCGTCGCTAGCGCTCGCTGGTAGCTTCTTCGACCTCGAGATCCAGGTGTTCATGGTCCGGGTTAGTTTCAATCATAAGCCGTACCGCCGCGCCTACATGGAGACCCTGGGCGCCGAGTGCATCGCCAGCCCCAGCGACCGGACTGAGTCTGGCCGCGCCATCCTCGCCGAGCATCCAGACAGCACCGGCAGCCTCGGCATCGCCATCAGCGAGGCGGTTGAGCTCGCGGTGCAGCGCGACGACACCCGCTATGCGCTCGGCTCGGTGCTCAACCATGTCCTGTTGCATCAGACCGTCACTGGCCTTGAATCAATCGAGCAGATGCAGATGGCCAACGACTACCCGGACCTCGTGATCGGCTGCACAGGCGGCGGTAGCAACTTCGCTGGCCTTGCCTTCCCCTTCCTGCATCAGGCCCTGCGCGACGATCTGAAGACCGAGTTCATCGCAGTCGAGCCCTCAGCCTGCCCAACCCTGACCAAGGGCGCCTTCGCCTACGACTTCGGCGATACGGCCCACTTGACCCCTTTGGTCAAGATGTACACGCTCGGGTCCAGCTTTGTGCCGCCCGGCTTCCACGCTGGCGGACTGCGTTATCACGGCATGGCGCCCCAGATTAGCCATCTGGCCAAGCTCGGCCTGCTCAAGCCGCGCTCCTACCACCAGCTCGAGTGCTTCGACGCCGGCATTAGCTTCGCCAAGGCCGAGGGCATCCTGCCAGCACCAGAGGCCAACCATGCCGTGCGCGCGGCCATCCACGAGGCCGAGAAATGCCGCGAGTCAGGCGAGTCCAAGGCCATACTGTTCAATCTCTGTGGTCACGGCCACTTCGATATGCAGGCCTATATGGACTACAGAGAGGGCAAGCTCAACGACCTCAGCTATGACGAAGGCGAGATGGCCATGGCCCTAGCAGGTCTGCCCAGCGGCTGCGGCTGATCAGCCGGGTCAAGCCCACCACCTCAGCCGAAACCGTTGCGACTAACACCGACGGAGACTGTCATGCCGACACCTTCTACAAACATCCAACCACGTCGAAGCGGTCCGCCGCGCCTGCGATCGAGAGGCAATGGCGTCTGGCTAGCATTGAGCGCTTGCTCCCTGCTGCTCTCCACCTGCATTGCCCTTGCTGACCAAGCGCCCCAGCCAGTCGACGGTTCGGAGCTGACCGGGAACCCTGCTGACGACGACAGCAAAGGGGGCAATCCTCCTCAGGCCGGCGCCGAATTCACGCAGACCAGCGGTGACACCGCCGACCGATTAGCCAAGATCGCAGCGGAGAAGGAGCAGCTAGAGACCAGGCTCCAGCGCCTCAAGGAATCGGCCAATGCAACCAAGGGAGAAGTCGCAACACTGCAGACGAGGCTCGATGAAGTCGACGCCGAAAAGGCCGCGATGCGCCTGCAGCTCGATCTCCTTAATCGCAAACAGGCGGATCTCGAGGCTGAGGCGGCTCAAGTGGCGCCACTCAAACGTCGGTTGAGTGATAGCCAATCTGCCGCCGATCGCGCAGCGGCGGCAGCCGACGCGCTTCGCGCTGAGATCGAGCAACTCAAGCAGCAGCGCCAGGGCGAGGCACAGAAACACACTGCTCAGCTCACCGCGGCCGAATTGCGGCTGCGCGAGCACAAAGATCGGGCGACCAATCTTGATGCTCAGATCCAACGGCTCGAACAGCAGCTCGCACAACGCGAAGCACAGGTCGAGCGCCTGCAAGCAGCAGAGGCTAGACGCGCGGAGGCGAAACAACAGCTCGAGAGCCGACTCGAGGAGCTACGAGCCCGATTGCCAGCACCTGAAGGCGGCACTGTCACCGCAAATGACGCACGCGCGCAAGCACGTTCAGAGGCGGAGACACTGGAGCGTCTAATCCGGGAAGGCCAAGGGGTCAACAATCCGCAGCTTTGGCAGCAGATCCGCGAGGCCGAGAATGCACTGCATCGCAATCAGTATCTGCTTGCTCGCGCCGAAGGGAATCGTACCGTTTATCGAGTGCGCCCCGGCGACTCGCTCGCTCGTATCAGTGCGCTCGTGTACGGGACCGACAAGGGCTGGCAGGAGATCTTCGAGGCGAATCGGCACCTGCTCGATGATCCCGATCGTGTCATGCCGGGTTTGACATTGGTCATCCCCTAAGTGGATGGAGCAAACCTGCTCTAGCCAAGCGCTCCAGTGAGCCAGCCCCAGCATTGAGCAATGAGCCCCCAACACTGACTGACCAGACTTGGCCTTAGCTCAGTGCTCGACGACCACTCATCGCCGCGACCACCTATGACGATCGTCTCAACGCGCAACCTCTGGATGTTCATCGCAGCCGCGAGCGCAGCACTTGCACTCACGAGTATTCTGCTCACCGAATGGCTGATGCTACAACCCTGTCATCTGTGTATCTTCCAGCGACTTCTGTACATGCTGATGGCCCCACTGGCGTTGATTGCGGCGCTGACGCCTGGCCTCGCCCAGCGCTTCAGCGGAGGCCTGACAGTGATTGCCGCAGGCGGCGGCGCAGGAACGGCTGCCTATCAGATCTGGCTACAGAACCAGCCCGCCGGCAGTGTCTCCTGCATTAGCGCAGACATGGGCCCAATCGAGCGAATCGTAGAATGGCTGGGAATGCAGCTTCCAGCGCTGTTCATGGCAACGGGCTTCTGTGAGGACGAGGGCCTGATCTTGCTCGGCCTGTCGTTAGCGCAATGGGCGTTACTCTGTTTTCTATTGGCATTTGGTCTCGGCCTGTGGCTGCTGGGTCGTGCCAAGCGCGAAACCAAAGATAGACTGGCGGGTGTTAGTCACTAGAAAGTGTTAGTCACTAGAAAACAGGTCAATATTGCGCCCGCCTATCATCTCAAGCGCCCTGCCACCACCTCGTGCAACACAGGTCAGCGGGTCTTCAGCAACGATGACCGGCAGACTCGTCTCTTCGGCGATCAGGCGGTCGATATCGCGCAGAAGCGCACTGCCCCCGGTCAGCACGATGCCGCGCTCGGCGACGTCCGCACCCAGCTCAGGCGGCGTCTGCTCGAGCGCCTGTTTGACCACCTTCACAATGCCCATTAGCGGCTCCTGCAAGGCCTCCAAGACTTGACTGCTACTGAGCTTGAAGCTGCGCGGCATACCTTCGGTGAGATTGCGCCCCTTGACCTCGATCTCGATCGCCTCACTGCTCGGAAAGGCCGAGCCGATACTGTGCTTGATGCTCTCGGTCGCTGCTTGGCCGATGAAGCTGCCGAAATGGCGGCGCACGTAGCTGATAATGGCGTCATTAAAGGTATCACCGCCGATACGCACCGAATGGGAAAAGACGATGCCATTGAGCGAGAGCACGGCAACCTCTGCGGTGCCGCCGCCGATGTCCAGCACCATTGACCCACGCGGCTCGTGCACCGGCAATCCGGCTCCCAGTGCTGCAGCCATCAGCTCCTCGATCAAGTAGACCTCGCGCGCACCCGCGCTGGCCGCCAGCTCCTTGATCGCGCGGCGCTCGACCTGTGTCGAGCCACAAGGGGCGCAAATCAGCACGCGCGGGCTCGGGCGAACGAAGGTCGACTCGTGAACCTTATTCAGGAAGTACTGCAACATCTTTTCCGTGATCGTAAAATCGGCGATCACGCCATCCTTCATCGGTTGGATAGCCGTTACATTTTGCGGCGTTCGACCCAGCATCCGCTTGGCCTCTTCACCCACTGCGACCACCGCCCTGCGCCCGGTCTCGTTGTCTTGACGGATCGCGACGACCGAAGGCTCGTTCAGCACGATTCCCTGGCCACGGGTATAGATCACCGTATTTGCCGTTCCCAAGTCGATCGACAGATCGTTGGAGAACAGTCCTCGAAAACGCCTCAACACCATTAAAGTTTCCCCGAAAAGAACGACAACATATCAAAAGGCCCTGGGATCTCGGCTCGCCCTCCGCATGCAATGCGACGCCAGCACGCGGGCCTCATCGAGGCCGCGCCGACCGTTCAGCCCGATCGTTAAGTCAACGCCTAAGCCTGACCAATATACCGATCTGATCGAGGATTTTCTCTGTTCAAGATCGCTGCCTTGCGCTCTAGGCCTCTCGCTCCAGGCCTTGCGCCGAACGTTTGACTCACAAGTCAGCTGCTTTGCTGCTCCTCCCAGTCGAACCGCGGGAGCTGCTCAAAGGCCTTGCGGAGCCCCGCATTCCAGCTTTGCGACACCTGTGCAAGCAACGGCGAGTCGAGCGGGAGCTTGAGCCGATGACTCAAGGCGAGGCTGTCTCTAGGGTAGATGGCGATCTCGAACGGCGGGCCAACGGTGACATTGGAGCGGGATGTGCCGTCCAGAGAGACCAGACAAAGTCGTGCCGCATCCTCCAACGACAGCTCCGGCCGTGCGATGCGATCCAGCGCTGGCTTACCGTACTTGTTCTCTCCAATCTGCAGATAAGGCGTCTCGGGCGAGGCGCTGAAATAATTGCCTTGTGGATAGATCAGGAACAATCCCGGAGGCTGCTGAGCAATCTGCCCACCCAGGATCAGCGTGGTCTCGGCGCTGACCCCATGCGCGGCAAGTGACGAGCCTCGATCGCGCTGGACGCCAAGATTGATGCGACCAACATAGTCCGCCGCCTCGAACACGTAGTTGGCCGAATTGAGATTCAGTCCCGGCGGCGGCTGGTCAAGATCGCGGCGGATGAGGTTGAGCACCTCCTGGGTCGAGGCCAGATTGCCGGCCGAGACCAGCACAAACAACCTGTCTGGCGCAGGCTGGAACACATGCAGCTTGCTCACGCTAGTGACGTAATCCACGCCAGCATTCGTGCGCGAGTCCGACGCCAGCACCAAGCCGGCATCGACGACAAGTCCAAGACAGTAGGTCATAGTGGCCTCTAAGGGGATAGCCGATGAATCCGAATCATACGGACATTCAGCCGTGACTCGGCAGCTCACCGCGTTTGAAGAGACCCGTTCTGAGCCGACCAAATCCAGTCAATGGACCCGCGTGAGTTAGCCCGCCAATCCCAAACGGTTGTGCCGGGGCCTTTTATTCGGCCTGCGCGTGCTGCACCTCGACCTTCAGCGGCCCATTCGTGTCCAGATGCAGATCGCGCTGCGGGAAGGCGATGACGATGCCGGCGGCGTTGAACTTCCGGTTGATCGCTTTGTGGAGATCGGTGATGGTCGCGATCCGGTAGTCGATCGAGCTCAGGTAGGCGCGGAGGATCAGGGTCAGCGAGTTATCGCCAAAACCCTCGAAGCTCAGGATCGGGGCCGGGTCGTCGAGGACGTGCTCATGCTCCTGCGCGGCTTCGCGCATGAGTGACAAGGCCTGATCGACATCGCTACCGTAGGCGACCCCGACGACGACCACCACCCGCGTCATTTGGTCGGAGAGTGACCAGTTGAGCAGGCGCCCGGTGACGAATTCCTTGTTTGGGACCAGCAGCTCCTTGCGGTCCCAGTTGCGGATGGTGGTCGCGCGGATCTGGATCTTGGTGACCACGCCGTCGGTATCGCCGACGGTGACGATATCGCCCACCCGCACCGGCCGCTCGAACAGGATGATGAGACCACTGATGAAGTTGGCCACGATCTCCTGCAGACCAAAGCCGATGCCGACGCCAAGCGCCGCGACCAGCCATTGCAGTTTTGACCACTGGACACCGATGGTGCCGAAGACGAGCAGCAGACCCAGGGTGATGATCGAATAGGTGGCGAGGGTGATGACGGTGTAGCGGCCACCGGCCGTCATCGCCGTGCGATGCAGCAGGATCATCTCCAGCACCGCCGGCAGCTTTTTTACCAGCACCAGGGTCGCGATGCCGAAGGCGAGCGTGAGACCAAGGTCCTCCAGCGTCACCAGGTCGACCTGCTCTACACCGTCGATCATGACCGTCTGACGCCACAGCGTCACCTGATCGAACACCTGCAAGGCCGGGATGACGTCAGACCAGATGATCCAGAGCCCAACCAGGGCGGCGGTGACCACCGCGGTCCTGATCAGTCCGCGGCTGGCATCGCTCAATGAGTCAAGATCGATCTGCGGCTCCTTCACCTCGGTCAACGCAGCGGCATCCTGAACCTCTGCATCGGTGTGCTGCCGATCCCGCTGACGGGCGTCTTCGGCCAGCTGGCGGCGTTCCATCGCCTTGTCGTAAGCGATCCGTCGGCGCGTCACCTGGACCCAGCGTTGCGCCAGTGCCGCCACCAGGATCAGCGCGACCACCATCCAGGCGCTCTGGACGAAGCGGCTGAGCAGCGTTTCGGCGGTGTAGAGATAGCCCATCAGTTCCAGGACCCCGATCACCAAGGGAGCGATGACGATCAATGGATACAGGAGCCTGTAGATGAACGGCGGTGGCCGACCGGCTTCGCGCCGGGTGCTGTGGGCAAAGACACCAGTCCTTGGATGCAGCAAGCGATAGAAGCTGATCGAAAGAGAGACGACGAGGGCGACAAAGGCAACGCGCCCCACGGCCCAGCCGGCATTCAGGGGGTCCAGATGCACGATGACCAGCAACACTGCCGCAGCGGGCAGATAGGTCCAGGACAGTCGATCCAGCTCCCCGCGCAACAGCCGCAGACTGGATGCAGGCCAGCGAAAATGGGCTGCTGCGAGCCCGCGTGGGATGCAGATGAGGCGCAGCCCGCGAAGAAAATAGAACTGCATGGCGAGTGCGAGGAGTGCACTGCCAACCGCCATCGAGAAATCGGTCGCTTGCGATGAGACCCGCAGCTGCCAGCCGATCACCGCGGCCGCCAGCGGCCAGGCCGCGGCGGCGAGCAGCGTGATGAAAAGCACCTGAAGGCTGTAAACGAAGCGATCACTGGTCGGCTTACCGAGCCGCTCGCTGATGGCTTCTATCAGCTGCACCAGGTGCTTGCGGCCCCAGAGGAACAGGAGCAGGAAGACCCCGAGCAGCAGGAAGACGGGCGAGTGGATGGATTGATGCAGCAGCACGCCGGCGACAGCGGCCCAACCGCTCGGCGAGATGATCCGCCATACCTGATCGGGCAGCGCGCCAAGCTCGGCAAGCTCGGTGCGCGAGGCACTGCGAACCCAGAGCAGATTCACGTCCAGGAGCGCATCGAATTGCTTGATCGTCGCGAGTAGATCGGATTGCGCGGTCTCCAACTCGCCGAGCTTGAGCAGCAGCGCATCCTCGGACTCGATCGCCTTGTCGAGCAAGGTCTGCCGTTCATCAACCAGCTCCAGGAGTCGGGCGCGAAGCGGACCAGTCTGGGCGTTGGCATCCGCTTCGCGCAGCAGGGCTGCAACATAGGCATCCGTATCGGCAAGCCGCTGCTGCTCGCGTCGGTGCAGTACCCGCTTGACCCCGGTTTGGCTCGCCTGCTCCTCGCGCGCCAGCGCTTCGCGCTGAAACGCTCGCAGATCCGGCAGGGATTCGCGCTGCTGCAGTAACAGGTTGCCGAGCTGGCCACTGAGGTTGGAGCCGCCGATGTCGAGCACCTGGCGCGCGCTCTCATAATCCCCTTCGAGCTGTTGCTGCAGCCGCGCGGTCGTCTCGGTCTGTTGCCTGATCGCGTCCAGGTGAGCCACGGTGTCAGCAAGGCTGCTCGAGAGGCTGGCGTTCTGCTCGGCGAGTCGGACCACGAGCGGATGTTGGCCCTTTGCTTCGAGACGCTTAGCCTCCGCCGTCGCCTGCGCGCGCGCTGCCTCCGACTGCCGCCGCTGCGTGATCAGGTCTTCCAACTGCGCGATGCGCTGGCCAATCGCCGCTGCGTCTTGCGCTGCCTTGTCGCGCCTCGCCTCGAGCAGGTCGAGCCGGGCCGGCTGACTCAAGCGCTCCTGATTGAGCATCTCGATCTCCGCGTCCAACGCGGCTCGCTGGGTCTCCAGCCCCCAGCGTCGCGCCTGGCCGTCTGCAGTGGCGTCTTCCGCGGGGGTCAGCGCCTGCAAGCGGGCAAGGGTCTGCGCGCGCTCCGCTTCCGCCGTGCGCAAGCGTTCACGGATCGCAACCGGGCGCGCCGCCGCCTCCTCCAGCCGTTTCTTCAGGTCAGACAGCAGCTGGTCCGTGGTCGCGAGATCCGCTTTGTTCTGGAGTAGGAGCGCCTCTAGGTCTTGAAGCGGTGAAGCCGCATCGATGAACGGAGTCGCTGCCACCTGCGTGCCGCTTGCGCTGCTCGACGCCGCCACCTCCTCCCGGATCGCTGAGGTCTCGCTGGGCGCTGTTTTCAGCGCCTCACGAAAGGCCTCCGCGGCCGCCCGATCTGCGGCCGCCTCCTCCAGGTGTGTGAGTGCCTGTCGGTAGAGGGACAGCCGTCGATTCTTGACCTCCTCCGGCAGGTTAGCCGCCGATTCGGTCTCGGCGATCTTGGCGTCGAGGACCGCAGGCTTCACCGGTGAGCCTTCGCCAACCGTCTCGGGTTGGGCCCAGGTGATCTGGAAGACCACCCCGATCAGCATCAGGCCGATCGCAAGGAGGCTTCGACGAGACCGCTTGGTCACGATTCGATGGGGTCCGGCTTCACCAGGCATACCCCAGCTTCAGGTTGAGCGTGGTGTCGGTGGTCTTGGCCCGAATCGCCGGGTTGCTGTCGTAGTCGTATTCGAATTCGATACTCGCGGTGAGACCACCCGCCAAGGGCATTCGGATGCCAGTCCACGACTGCCAGAGCACCTTGTCCTTGCCGTCAAGGGCGATGTAGCCGAACTGCCGGTGGTAGGGCTGCAGGCGCTCCTGCCAAACCAGTTGATCGTAGCGCAGGAGCCATGAGACACCCGAGAAGTCCTGGTCGGGCTGACCATAAAAGTCCTCTTGCAACAGCGTCGGCCCGGCCTCGATGGACAAGTTACGCGCCTCGCTCTCGAAGGCGAGATACCCGAGGCTCGGTCCGCCGACCGTTCTCAAGCGCAGGTCGGAGAAGCGATCATGCTCGAAGCTCAACCAGGCGGCACCGAACCAGCGCGATGGAAACAGCCGGCTGTACTGGTTGAAGGTTGACCACTTATCGGTGATCTTCTCCGAGTCGTTGGTATCGAATTCGAGCGCGCCTAGACTCTGAAACCGATGCCAGCCCTGGCGGTATTCCAGCTGGTAGTCGATGTCGATCTCAGTCTTGTCGTTATTGCCCCGCTCATCGCTGAGGGCAAGGTTGACGCGACCGCTGAACTGGCGGTCTGGCGTGTTTGCTTCTGCAACAGTGGCCGGGATCTGATCCAAATCGGGCTCGATCGGCGCCTCCGCCAGCAACTCCGGTTGAGCCGGCTCGCGATCCACTGCTTGCACCCCGCGACGATCGATCCGAACGATGCCGAGGTAGTCCGTCTGCAGCAGGATGGTCTCCTGAGTGTCCTCAAGGATGGTGCCGGTCAGACGATCACCATTAGCCATGACAATCTCAGCGGCCAGCGCGGCTGGCAACCCTAAGAGCGCAACCAGACCAACGATCAGACAACGGATAGAAGCCGAGACGCCGGCCCCTAAAGCGATAACCCTCACGGCAAATCCTGTTCTCGGTTCAGATAGCGGCGGACGATCTCGGCATCGTCAAGCATGCCGACGTGATCGGCCAGGTAGAGATTGATCCAGCGCAGCAGATTGGGCGCGTCGGGCCGCACGGCGATGCGGATGTCGCTGGATTGGCGGATGTCCGGGTCCAGGGCGATGTAGATCGCCGTCGCCGGGTTGCGGCGCAGGTAGTAATCGATCTGCAGACCGCCGTGCAGTGCGGCGAAGGTCTCACCGCTCCTCACCGCCGCCATCATCTCATCGAGGCTGTCGAATCGACGCAGTCGGGAGCGCGGAAAATCCCGTTCGAGGTTGGTGGCGTAGACACTCCCTTCGACAACGCCCACCTGGAGCTCGGTGGCCACGGGGAGATCGCTCATGGCCCGCAGCTCCTCGATCCGGTAATCGCGCTTGAGCTTGGCAAACTCGGCACGGTTGTAGACCAATCGACCGTTCTGCCGGATGTAAGGGTCCGAGAAGAAGACATAGCGCGCGCGCTCCATCCCGCCCGAGAGATAGGAGACTGCGATATCGGCCTCCTGGCGCGCGACTACACCAATCACCCCATCATAGGTATCAGCGGTGCGCACGAAGGCGACCTCAACGCCGAACTTCTTGGCCAGGTCACGCGCTAGGTCGGGCTCGGAGCCCGCCGGTGATCCGTCGGCGTCGGTCATGATCATCGGCGCAGCATCCCGGGCGCGGACCGCGACACGGATGGTCCCGGCATCGAGGATGCGTTGGATGTCCGGAAAGACAGCAGGCTCGTCGGCCAGGATCTGACCCATCGGCGACATCAGGCTCAGCGCCAACCGCATCAGGATCGAAAGCGGGTTTCCTAGCCTTTGGATCATGTCGCCTCCGCTTCGCTTGCCGTGCTCTGGAGCGCCGGCTCTTCTGGCCTCTCCTGCCCGCGCCGAGCGGTCATGACCGTCAGGGTGGCATTGGCCTGCAGGGTGAGCACCGTGCGCAGCGGACCAATGATGTTGTCGGTGGTGGCCAGCACCACCAGTGCGAGCGAGGTCGGTATGCCGACGGCACCAAGGATCGGGGCGACGGTCGGGATCAGCACCGCTCCACCCCCAACCGCGGTGGCACCAGCGATGATCGAGCCAATGGCGATGACGGCATAGTCCTGGATGCCGAGATCGATCACATAGATCTGGGCCAGAAACACGGTCAAGAAGGAGAGCAGGAAGACCGCACCGTGCTGATTGGCGAAGATCCCGAACGGGATCACCAGGTCTGGGACCCGGCGGTCGATGCCATAGTCCTTCTCCAGGGTGTCCAAGGTCGCGGGCAGTGCAACCACTGGATTGTTGGTCATGAAGGCGAGCACGTTCGGGTTGCTCAGCTTGGAGAGGGTTGCGACGAGCGGGCCGCGCACGGCGAGCCAGAACAACAGCATGTAGACGACCATCAGCAGCACGCCGGAGACCTAGAAGGTAATCACGAACTTGGTCAACGCCAGCAGCACCTTGGCGTCGATCTGCGCCACGACCCCCGAGATGAACAATAGCAAGCCCGGCGCGAGTACAAGGATCGCCCAGCGAAAGAGCTGCATGAAGGCGTCATAAACCGCCTGCGAGACCTTCAGCGCGGGCTCGGCGGCTTCCCGGCGGATGACCCCAAGTGCCAACCCGATGCAGACGCTGAGAAAGACGATGCTCATCACGTCATTAGCGCTCAGGGCCTCGAACGGATTGGTCGGAATGATCTGAGCCAGAAAACTCAGGATGCCGCCATCCGATTTGCCCGCCGCCGGAGATTCGATGATCAAGGCGCCGATGCTCTGCTCCGCCTCCGGCCCGAGACCGATGCCCGGCGCCAGGATCAGGGCGGTGGCGATGCCAACAACGCAGGGCAGGATCAGGCCGACTAGGTAGAGGCCGGCCATCGGCTTAAACAAGGGTCGCGTGTTGTCGTCTCGAAGCAGGCCGGCGATGCCGACGATGATCGCAGTGATCAGGATCGGCAGCAGACACATCGACAGG
>NZ_JBUDPI010000320.1:0-4271 GCF_054919635.1 Halochromatium sp.
CGATCTAGGGGGCGGTGAGCCCTGTAGCGAGGCGCGCAATCAGCGCATGGCGCGAGTATTCCAAGCCCAGCCTGTGCCGATCCTCTATACCCCAGGCGATAACGAATGGACCGACTGTCATCGCCGTTCGGCAGGCGCGCTCGATCCGTTAGAGCGCCTGCAGGCCGTACGAGCCCGCTTCTTTGCTCGTCCTGAGGTGCTTCACAATGCGGCGCTCGATCTCGTGGTGCCGGAGGCAGCCTATCCGGAAAATGCCTACAGCCTACAAGATGGCGTGATGATCGTGCTCCTGCACGTGGTTGGCAGCGAGAACAACCGTCGTCAGGAAGACCCCGCGGCGATGGCCGAGTGGCAACAACGCTCGGATGCGAATCGCAGGTTGCTGCAGCAGGCCACCGAGATCGCACGTGAGACCCAGGCGCGCGCGATGGTGCTGCTCTTCCACGCCAACCCGATGTTCGAGCGCTCATCGCCAGCGCCAGGGTTCGCGCCGCTGTTGACGGATCTTGAGCAGCTGTTGGCCAGCTACTCAGGACCGGTGTTGGTGATTCACGGCGATACCCACCGCTTTCAGTTCAATCAACCGCTCTTGCGAACCCGCTCGGCGCTCAAAGGAGCGGGGCGCTTGTGGCGTTTGGAGGTGCCAGGCTCGCCATTCCTCGGTGGCGTTTGGGTCAGCGTCACCCGAGACCCTGCCGAACCGTTTGCGATCAAGGTCGTCTATCCATCGGCGCTGGAAGAGGCGACCGGGCGCTAGGACGCCAGCCTGAAGAGGCTTCCTTGTCGTGCGCGACCATGGCATAGGCGGAATGGTTGTGGATGGACTCGAAGTTCTCGGCCTCGACCACATAGGCCGCGATGCGGTCTTCGGCATTCAGCCGGCGGGCGACATCGCGCACCGTATCCTCGACGAACTTGGGATTGTCGTAGGCATGCTCGGTGACATACTTCTCATCGGGACGCTTGAGCAGACCATAGAGCTGAGCGCTCGCTTCGGCCTCGACGAGGTCGATCACCTCCTCGATCCACAGGAAGCCGCAGGTCTTGGCTTCCACGGTCACATGCGAGCGCTGGTTGTGCGCGCCGTAGCTTGAGATCTCTTTCGAGCAGGGACAGAGACTCGTGACGGGGACCACGACCTTGATCGACAGCTCAGGCGCGCCATTGCGAACCTCGCCGATCAGGGTCACGTCATAGTCGAGCAGGCTTTCGACGCCCGTCACCGGCGCGCGCTTGTTGACGAAGAATGGAAAGCGCATCTCGATGTGACCGGCCTCGGATTCCAGCCGCTCGGCCATCTCGGTGAGCATCTCCTTGAAGGTGCCGACGCCGATTTCGCGCTCATGGCCATTGAGAATGGCGACGAAGCGCGACATGTGCGTGCCCTTGAAGTGGTGGGGCAAGAAGACGTACATGTTGAAGGTGGCAACCGTGTGCTGCTCGGCACCGCTGCGATCCTTGATCCGCACCGGGTGGCGGATATCCTTGATGCCAACCTTGTTGATCGCGATCTGACGATGGTCTCGGCTAGACTGGACATCGGCAATTCCGGTCGCCTTGCCGGGATCGTTGGCCTTTCCGGTTGAATGGTTGAGGCGGTCGGCGGGCTCGGGTGAGCGGGCGGTAAGCGCGGCGTCCACAAGACTTGCTCCTAGAGATGGCGGGGAGGAATCGTGCCGGACGGACATCCTGCGTTCGACCGAACTTGATTATATAACTTGATGAAACGATGAGGCCAAGAGCCGCGACCTGCAAGGCTCTCGGGCGGCTGAGTTGAGGTGTATCGCACATCATGCATCGCACCTAGGAGACTGGGATCGCGATGAACCGATGCCAGCCCCTCTTGTGACCCTCTTCTGGCGACGCGCCGTCTCCTGCGTTGGTCTTATGAAGTCCCTTCCTGTTAGGCTAATAGATCACCTACCCGGCGAGCCGGTGGCGCGGGTACAGGATGACCCGCAGCGGCATGCGCTCGTGTAACCCTAGGAGGCACGCACTCATGTTCAATAAGATTATGGTGCCGGTGGATCTTGCACACTTGGGTGCGCTGGAGAAGGCCCTGACCGTCGCGGCCGATCTCTCGCGCCACTATGGGACGGCCCTGTGCTACGTTGGCGTGACCACCTCCCAGCCCAGCGCGGTGGCCCGCACGCCGGAAGAGTATGAGCTCAAGCTCCGGGCGTTCGCCCATGAGCATGCCCCCGAGGGCGATCATGAGCCCACGGCGCGCGTCTACAAGAGCCATGATCCGTCGGCCGACCTGGACGATATCCTCGTCCAGGCCATCGATGACGTCGATGCGGACCTGGTGGTCATGGCGACCCATCTGCCGACCCACCTCGACGCCATCATGCCCTCCAATGGGGCCAAGATCGCCAAGCATACCAAGGCGTCCGTGTTCCTCGTGCGTCAGGATTCCGCGCCCGAATAAGCGCACCTCGACGCCACTGCACAAGATACCTGACAAGACACCTGATTCGCATCAGGCAGCCAAGGGAGACTCTCGTGGAAGAAAAACCCGCAATCGCCCCGGAGGCAATACCCGATTCGGTCGGCGTACCGGCCCCGGAAGGAGCGGCCAATCTGATCGATACCGACTACCAGATTGGTCAGGACAACTATCAAGCCCGTCCGCTCGGGGTGAATATCGACATCCACGGGGCCGTCTTCGCCGTGTCGTCCCTGATGATCCTCGGCTTTGTGGTGTTGACCCTGGCCCTGCCCGAGCAGGCCACCGCGACCTTCGACGGGGCGAAGAGCTGGATCAATACTAATGCCACCTGGTTCTATCTGCTGTCCGCCAACGTCTTCGTGCTGCTGTGCCTCGGTCTGATCCTCTCGCCCCTGGGTCGCATCCGCATTGGCGGCGCCGAGGCGACACCGGATTTCTCGCGGGTCTCCTGGTTCGCCATGCTGTTCGCGGCGGGGATGGGGATCGGCTTGATGTTCTATGGCGTCGCCGAGCCCTTGACCCACTATGGCACGGCCCTGGGAGGCACGACCGTCGGCGAGGACGGGGTGCGCACGGACTGGGCCCCCCTCGGCGGAGCTGCCGGCGATGAGGCGGCAGCGGCTCGCCTGGGCATGGCCGCGACCTTACTCCACTGGAGCCTACATCCCTGGGCTATGTACGCCATCGTGGCCTTGGCCTTGGCCATCTTCTCCTACAACAAGGGCCTGCCGATGACGGTGCGGTCCATCTTCTACCCGATCCTGGGTGAGCGCGTCTGGGGCTGGCCGGGACATGTCGTCGACATCCTGGCGGTCTTCGCGACCCTGTTCGGACTGGCCACCTCCCTCGGCTTCGGCGCCGAGCAGGCGGCGTCGGGGCTGCACTATCTGTTCGGGGTCGGTGACGGGGATGTCACCCTGGTGCTACTGATCACCGGCATCACGGCGGTGGCGATTGTGTCCATCGTGGCGGGCGTGGACAAGGGGGTGAAACGCCTGTCCGAGGTCAATATGCTCCTGGCGTTCCTGCTGCTGATGTTCGTGGTGTTCGTGGGGCCGACACTCCTCATCTTGACCAGTTTCTTCAGCAATATCGCCAACTACCTGGGTGAGCTGCCCTTCCTGTCCAATCCCTTCGGGCGGGAGGACGTCAACTACAGCCAGGGCTGGACCACCTTCTACTGGGGCTGGTGGATCAGCTGGTCGCCCTTCGTGGGCATGTTCATCGCCCGAGTGAGTCGGGGGCGCTCAGTGCGGGAGTTCCTGATCTCTGTGCTGCTCATCCCCACCACGGTCTCCATCTTCTGGTTTACCGCCTTCGGCACCACCGCCATCGAGCAGGTGCAACAGGGCTTCGACGGTGCGGTGTCGGCGGAACTGCCACTGCAGCTGTTCATGATGTTGGGCGAGCTGCCGCTGACGGAAATCACCTCGTTCATCGGTATCGTGCTCGTGCTCGTGTTCTTCATCACCTCCTCGGATTCCGGGTCCCTCGTGATCGATACCATCGCCGCAGGCGGCAAGATCGATGCCCCCAAGCCCCAACGCGTGTTCTGGGGCGTTATCGAGGGTGCCGTCGCTATCGCGCTCCTGCTGGGGGGTGGTCTGGCCGCCCTACAGGCGGTGGCGGTATCCGCCGGCTTGCCCTTCACCCTGCTGCTCCTGGCGGGCTGCTACGCCATCGTCATGGGGCTGCTGAGCGAGCCCCGGATCGCCAAGCCGGCCAAATCGGCCAAACCAGCCAAGTCGTCAGCGCGTTGACGACGCTTGACCGACATTACCCCTGCAGAATAGCCGAAATCCCGCGCCACGACTGGGCT
>NZ_JBUDPI010000321.1:0-4260 GCF_054919635.1 Halochromatium sp.
TGGTCTGCATCGGCATCGGCTCGCGGAAGTGCTGGATGAAGAAGATCTTGCCGAACGCCGTGCAGCCTTGCGAGCCGTGCAGCATGGGGATCGCCCGACGCATGCCGAGGAAGGCCAGGGTCGCACCGAGCGTCGAGCTCGCCTTGAGCGGGCCGACCGAGAGGGCCTTGTTGCGCTTGACGATGATGGGACCGGGTTGCGTCGGCGTTTGGGAAACCCGAAGCGCATCTTGGGATTTTCCAGTGCCATAGGGAACGCGGGTCGTCGGCTCAGACATGGGCAATCTCCGCTTCAATTCGGCCTTGGGCGAACGCGGCTACCGCGTTTGAATTGGCGATTATCGGGGTCGGGTCCGCAATTTTTGCCGCCAGGGTTGATTGGGAGTCAGCCATGGGCCGCCTCCGCTGCTGGCTTGGCAGCTGCGCTACCCTGCTTGGCGCCTGAGGCGGTAGCGGCATTGGTGTTGGCTTCGGCGTTCACTCCGGTTCCCGGCTTGCTTTCGGCGCTCGCTCCAGTCTCGGTGTCTGGCGAATGGACCACAGACGCACCGGCCGCGGCTCCGTCGCTAGCGCTGCGCCAGGGTGGTGCGCTGCGCACCGCGGCCCAGATCGGGCTCTCGATGGTCAGGCACATCTGCCGCGCCAGCTCGAGCATGCCGTCGTAGCCGGCATAGCCGAATTCGCGCTCCTGATTGATATCCAAGAACGGGATGCGCGCCTTCAGCGCGGTGTATTGGTTGCGCCCACCGGCAACCAGCAGGTCAGCGCCCTGCTGGTGGTAGAGATCGAGCAGGTTGCGCGGGTTGCCGTCCTCGATCATCACCGCCTCTTCGCCCATCAGCTCGCGGATGCGCGCCTTGTCGTCCCCGGTCGACTTGCGCGTGCCAGTCGCGACCACGCTCATGCCGAGATCCTGCAGCGCCGAGACCACCGACCAAGACTTGACGCCACCGGTGTAGAGCAGCACGCGCTTGCCGCGCAGGCGCTCACGCCAGGGCTCCAGCTCGACATCGATGCGCGCTTCCTCGCGTGCGATCAGCGCCTCGGTGCGTGCGCTGAGATCCGGGTCGCCGATCAATCGGGCGAAGTCGCGCAAGGCCCGCGAGACATCAGCGACGCCATAGAAGCTGCCCTCGAACCAGGGCGTGCCGAAGGCCTGCTCGAGCTTGCGCGCGACGTTGATCATGGCCTTGGAGCAGACCATCATGTTGACCTCGGCGCGGTGCATGGTCTGCACCTCGTGGAAGCGCGCATCGCCGGAAAGGGTGCAGAGCACGCGGACGCCGAGGTCGTCGAACAGCGGCATCACCCGCCACATCTCGCCAGCGATGTTGTACTCGCCGATCAGCGCAACATCGTGCGCCTTGAAGCCGGGCCGCTCGATGTCGGCCGGGATCGGGTCCGGCTCGCGACCGCCACAGACCTGCTTGACCATGGTCTCGCCGGCGATGCGATTACCGAGGTTCTTGGTGCCGTAGAAGCCAGCGGCATCGACCGAGATCACCGGCTTGCCGAAGCGCTCGGCCGCGGCCTTGCAGACCGCGTCGACGTCGTCGCCGATCAAGGCCGGCACACAGGTGTTGTAGACGAAGACCGCGGCCGGGTCGTAGCTCTCGATGGCCTGCTTGATGGAGTGAAACAGCCGCTTCTCGCCGCGGCCCATGATCACGTCCTGCTCGGTCAGGTCGGTCGTCATGCCCAGCTTATAGAGGGTGGGGCCGGTCGAGCGGCTGCCGCGGTTGTCCCAGGCGCTGCCGGCGCAGGCGATGGAGCCGTGCACGATGTGCGCGACATCGCCGATCGGCAGCAGTGCGATCTGGGCGCCATCAAAGGCACAGCCACCGGCGGTCGCGCCCGGCTTGGGCTTCGCGCAGCCGGACTTGGCCTTGGTGTTGTGCTCACAGGCGGGCTCGTCCAAGAGCGCGGCGATGTCTTTTTGCTTCATTCCACAGGGTCTCGGCGGCTTGAGCGTTTGCGCGGGCGTGCTGACGGAGGCCCTGAAGCAGAGACCGTGCCACCGAGTCTCGAGACAGGTGTTTGTGCCCCTGATCGTCGACTGATCAGCAACTTAGCAAAGCGGCTAGCGAGCATTGTCGCGCTGCGGCGATTGTCGCAAAACGAACAAGGTCATCGCGTTGCGGCCTTTGCAACAGCGACTAGAATGGCGTTCAGGTGCGCAAAGATTGAGGGCGCGGACCATCCGGTGGTTATCTCGGGGGCTATACCCATCGCACCGCCGTCTCCGACGCGCGACAGCTCGAATTCGACGGCGATACCGTCGCACTGAGCGATACGGACGACGCAGACGGCACGCCGCTAAACTCTAATGTTGTGCGTAGTGAGAATCGTCGCGATCCGTTGTGAAGATCACTGTCACCGAACATGCTCGGAAGCGTTGCGGGCGGTCGATGTCCGGCTTGAGTGCAGGCGCGGACGACGCTGTTTAGACTCCTCGGCGGCGCACGGGCGTTGCTGGCACTGCCTTTGCATCCTGTAGTGGATCGCCTTTCAACGCCCTCAGGACGGAGTCCTAATGCCAGCCGAGCTTTCCGACCTTGCCGACGCGATGCGCCGCGGTGATCTGATCCCTTATTTAGGGCCCGGCGCGTTGGCGTCCGTTGTTGATGCCGAGTCTGGTGCCGCGATGCCGGCCGACAGCGATAGCCTGATTCTAGCGATGAACAAGGGTCGGCCGATGTCAAAGCGGCTGATGTGGGAGTTCCCGCGCGCGGCGATGGACGTCGAGCTCAAGCGCGGCCGCAGTGCGGTGACCCGCTTCCTCGATAGCACCTACGGTCAGCGTCGCTGGACACGGGCCCCGGTGCATGACTGGCTCGCCGAGTTGGCACCGCAGTATGTCATCGACATCAATCGCGATACCCAGCTGCAGGACTCCTACGCGGATCGCCCGCATACCTTGATCCGCGGGATCGCGCGCATTGGAGGAACCGATTATCGCTTCCGCATTCACGCCTATGATGGCGATCGCTATCAGGAGATCGAGCAGGATCAGGTCGACACCTCATTGCCGATCCTGTTCAAGCCGCTTGGCAGTCCGCGGCCGGATGCGACCTATATCGCCTCGGATGCCGACTTCGTCGACTACCTGACCGAGCTGATGGGTGGCTTCGGGCTACCGGGCTTCCTCAAAGAATACCGGGTCGGGTGCCAGTACCTGTTCCTGGGACTGCGGCTGACGCGCGACACCGAGCGCATGGTGCTCTCGGATGTGATCTATGCCGCCGGCGAGCCAGCCGGTTGGGCGTTGATTCCAGAGCCAACCGAGAAGGAGCGGCGTTACTGCGAGAAGAAGACTATCCAGCTCGTCGAGGCCGACATCGATGACCTGCTCGCTGCCGATGGTTTTTCTGCCAACGAAGGCGCGAGCGACGATGCGGCTGCGGCTTCAGCCGAGGTGGGGTGCTGAGGTGCTCGAGCGTCCTGACCGCTATATCAGCTTCCGCGACATCGACTGCGATGGCAACGCCGAGCGCTTCGTCACCGCCTTACGCACGGCCATGCGCGCCGGTGAGCGCGATGATCCGTTCTGGAGCTACTTCGAGGCCAAGCTCGAGGGCCGCAACGGCCCGCAGCATGATGCGCTCTATCATATCCACTGTCATCTGAACCACCTGCGCGAGCTGCTCGAGCGCTGGGATGAGACCGAGCTGGAGACGATGCTCGAGGTGCTTGAGGTCGAGTGCTGCTAGCGCGGGAGGGAACGCCCATCTGCAATACCGATTACGCCGACGGCAACCGGTCATACTGCGATGGAAGGACCCAAAAAACATGCTCACCACACCACGCATGCTCGATTTACGTCCCGCAGATCTCCAGCATCGCCGCCGGTTTTCGCCGCCCCAGTGCCATCTGCCTGAGCCTCGGGGATACAATCCCCTATCGTCGCCGAGGGCTGTGCTGAATTCAGGCGCCGTGCAGGGAGCGGATTAGTCCAACAAGGCGCTCAACTCGGACCGCCTCAGGCGCTGGCGCTCCTTCGACGGACCGCGGTTAGCGCATGCGTAAGCTGCGGAGAGTGCAAACGGCACACATTGTGCTAAGTTTGTCGTATGAAGCTGATCACATGGAATCCAGAAAAGAACGCTCTTCTGAAGGCAGAGAGAGGGGTTTCATTTGAAGATGTGGTGTTTCATATGATGGCGGGTGACATCCTTGACACCATAGAACATCCGAATAAAGAACGTTACCCAGGGCAACAAATCCATGTGGTTGCCATTGAGGATTACGTTTACCTCGTGCC
>NZ_JBUDPI010000322.1:0-4252 GCF_054919635.1 Halochromatium sp.
TCGGCGACGCGCTTCGCCGTGCAGCGCCTAGCCCCTAGACCCAGAGATCGGAGACCGGTGTGTCGGGCGTAAAATGCCGGGCCATCTGGGCCTGGAAGAGTTCCGCCGTGGCGATGGCATCCACCTTGGCGTGATGGGAGGAGTAATGGGGCAGGCCGTAGCGGCCACGGCTGTCGGCCAGCCGAATGGACGACGGCTGGATGCCGAACAGACATTTGAGTCGCTGCAGGAAGCCCTGGCGTTCCCAACGCGCCTCCAGGGCCATGGTGTCGATGACGGGGAACAGGCAGCGCTCAGCGCGATTGGCCAGGACAGCGGCCTCGAGGAAGGGCCGTTCGATGTTGCGATAGTGGACCACCGCCAGGCGGCCGGCGAGCTCGGCTAGCAGCTCGTCGAGGATCGCGGTGATGGGGGGCGCCTGTTCCACCTCCGAGTGGGTGATGCGATGAAAGGCGATGGATTCTTCCGTTAGCGTCCGAGGAGGCTTGACGACCCAGTAATGACCCGCCGCTGGGCGGATGACCCGCAGATCGAAGGGCACCAGGCCGATGCTGACGATGGCGTGCTCGCGGGGATTCAGGCCCGTGGTCTCGAAGTCCAATGCCACCAGCGGGACCTCCCCGATGGGGCGCTCCTCTGCCGGCAACTCCGCCGCGTAGAAGGCTTTGAGGGCCGGGGTCCTGCAGGCCTCGGCCTGGCGGCTGAAGTACTCCGCCCAGTTCGGGGATGCCTGCTGTTGGCGCGCGCCGAAGAACATGGCTGTCAGCGGTTCGGGCTGGGATAGCGGAAGCGCAGGAAGCTCTGGGCGTTGCTCAGGATCTGAAAGGCCTCCTTGAGATTGTGGCGCTCGATGTCTGAGATGCGCTCCGGCTGGATGGCATTGTGCGGCTCATGGTCGTCCTTGATCTCTTGGGCCTGATGGCGCATCCGCACGAGGGACAGGAATTCCAGTGCGTAGCTCAACTTGTCGGTCTGGCCGGCGGGTAGGGCGCCGGCACTGCTGATCTCATCGAGCCGCTCGAAGCCATTTTGAGCCCGCGAGCCGACGCCCAAGGCATGGACCCGGATGACGTCGTTCAGGGGGGCGATCCCGCGGCGTTTGAGATTGATGCTGTTATTATGCCGTCCGTCCTGCTCCAGCACGAAGGTGCGGAAAAAGCCCAGGGGCGGCGTGCGGCCGAGGGCGTTGCGCGCCAAGGCCGCTAGGAAGCGGGGGCTGGCCTTGGCCCGGGTCGCAATCAGGTCCTGCAGTTCCTCCGCGAAACGCTCCTCGCCATGGACCGCGTCCAGGTCAAAGAAGATCGAGCTGTGCAGCAGCCGCTGCGGGTCCGGCTTGGCGATCCAGTCGCTGAAGTATTGTTTCCAGCGGGCGAGGGGCTGGCGCCACAGGTCGTTGGTGGCCATGACGTCCCCTTTGCAATACGGGTAGCCGCAGGCGTTCAGCCCGTCGCTCACCTGTCGCGCCAGCTCCTTGAAGTAGTCATCGTGGCGCTTCGGGTCGAAGGAATCGTGGAGCACCATCGCGTTGTCCTGATCCGTGGCGATCGACTGATCGTTGCGCGCGAGAGAGCCGTGCACCATGAAGCAGTACGGAACGGGGGGCGGACCCAGATCGGCCTCGGCAAGCTCCACCAAGCGGCGCATCAGGCTGCGGCCGACGCTCGACATGGCTCCACCGATCATCCGCGAGGTGGCGCCCTCGTCCACCAACCGCACGAAGGAGGCCCGCACCTCGGGCGTGAGCCGCGCCAGGGCCTTGACCGAGGTCCGGCTGAAGATGTTGTTGACCAGGTAGACGCTGTTGTTGGTCTCGTAGCGGACGATATCCGACAGGTACACAACCCCGACGGGACGGCGGCGATGGAGGATCGGTAGTCGCTGAATATTGTTGCGCAGCATGGTCAACATCGCCTCGTTGACCGACTCGTTGGACTGGATGGTGATGATCCAGCCGTGGCTGATGCTGGAGAGTGGGGTCTGCGGCGAGGCCCCCTCAGCGACGATGCGCTGGCGCAGATCCTTGTCCGTGATCATCCCCGTGAGCAGCCACTGGCGCCCGTCAGTGTCGGCGAAGATGTGGTCCGAATCCTCGTCGTTGCCGGGCTTGAGCAGCAGCACCGACGAGACGTCGTTCTCGGTCATCAGGCGCGCTGCCTCCTGCACGGTGGCCGACTCCTCGATCATGACGGGTAGCCGGGAGATGAGGCGGCGCACCGGCGTGGCGATCATGTCATTGTTGCGCTGGCTCTGTTCCACCGTGCTCTTGAGCCGCGAGCCGGACAGCTCCACGAAATCGGCGAAATCGTCGTCCGCGGCGCACAGACGGTCGAAAACCGGCTTCGGGATCAGATAGATCAGGGTGTCCTCAATGGCCTGCACCGGGAAGCGCGCCGGTCGGTTTCGCAGCAGGTCGAGCTGCCCGAAGATGTCGCCCTCATCGAGGCGGTTGTAGAGCTGGCCGTTGTGGCGGTACACCTCCACCGCGCCGCTACGGATATAGGATAGCGCCTGCACCGGGCCGTCCCGTTCAGCGATGGTCGCGCCAGCCTTGAAGTAGGCAATCTCTACCGAGCCAGCGACTTCGTCGAGGAGTTCGTCGGCCAGCCCGTCGAAGGGCGGATAGCGGCTGATGTGATCGCGAAACTCCCGGATTTCTGCTTCCATGATGCTCCCGCGCTGTCGATATTCTGCCTCTTAAAGGAGACTGTAGAGGTGACCTCCTGCGCGGGCAAGCCTTTTCCTGAAGGGCCGCGCCACATCCACCGCCGGTTCATACAGCACAGATTCATGCGGCATTGGTTCATGCGGCACTGGTTCATGCGGCACTGGTTCATGCGGACCGGCGAGATCAAGGACGTGCTGAAAGTACACGTTGAGTTGCAGCTAGGCACGCAGCGTTCTCAGAACGATCCGAAGCAAGAACCTTCGTAGGCGATTGATTATCCGAGGCGATGAGAGGCTGCTTTTCAAGCCGATCACGATACTAAGAATTACCGTAGATCGAGATCCGAGTGCAATGTCGTCAATAAAATCAAATTATTTAGATATTTATGTCGAGATGGCCGATCGGGCTCAGGCCGTTTGAACCAGGTCAGGCTATGGTCATTCGATCTGGAAATTATTGCGCCTACGATATAAACTGGAGCAATGTGTTGCATATGCACGACATGTCGTTTGAGGGCAGCTTAAGACGTCGTGCTAAGCATCACTTGGAACAAACAACTGACCACGCAGGCCGCCATGAACCACAACGAGCCGCGCTCGCACAGCGCACTATCCAAGCGTCAGCTTCCGAGCCATCGGGGCGCCCGGACGCTACTCGCACTCAGTCTCGCGACCCTAGCAGGAGCCCCTCAGCTAACCCTTGCAGCATCAAGCCCTGCCGCCCTCGAACGTCGCATCATTGAGCTTCAACGTCAGCTCGATCAGGCTCAAGCCGAGCTCGCGGCGGCGAAAGCCGAGACCGCAGCCGCCACTGAGAAGGCTGAAGTCGCCGAGGCCGAGCTCGCCAAAGCCGGCCCACCGCAAGCCGACAAGATCACCATTGGGCCCGTGACGATCGGCGGTGCAATGCGTGCTAACTACATCCTTGGCAGTTATCCCGGTGAAGGGGACGGTCCGTCTCGCGGTGGCAATGGAGGCAATTTCGCGCTCGATACCTTCCGCATCAACATGGATCTGAAATACGAGCAGTTGGTCGGCAAGCTCGAGTATCGCTGGTACGACGGCTACAACTTCTTGCATACCGGCTGGCTGGGCTGGGATTTCGACGATGGTAGCCAGCTTCAGGTTGGTGTGAACCGCGTTCCCTTCGGTCCGGGTCCTTATGGCGTCTCCCAGAGCTGGTTCTTCGATCAGCACTACTATGTCGGCCTTTCGGACGACATGGATCTCGGCATCAAGTACATCACCGATATCGGTAATTGGAGTCTTGACTTCGCCTACTACGCGCGCAGCGAGTGGAATGGTAACGGCACCAGCCAAGACAGCGCCCGTTACAGCTATGATGCGGTGGTCTGGGATAACGCCGTTGCACCGAACGGAGACGTGACCTACGGCGTCCTGCCCAATGGGTTCGAGGAGCGCAATCAGTTCAACGTCCGGGCGATCTACAGCTTCGACGACACTGCGGTCGACACCGACCTGGGTGTATCGCTGCAGTACGGTCAGCTCAAGGGTCGGCGCACCGATGATGGTCACCACTGGGCGGCCTCGGTCCACATGACCAACAGCTGGAACAACTGGCTGCTCG
>NZ_JBUDPI010000323.1:0-4240 GCF_054919635.1 Halochromatium sp.
GACAAATGCTGTAGGCGGTCGAAAACACCATCTCGGGTTGACAGCTAGATTAGCATTTAAGAAACTGATGATGCACCGGAGGTCTATCGTCCTCTTGTGCACTCCTCCATCCTCCTTTGGTGGTAATCATTGTAGTGCGGCAGTCGCCGCACTTTTTTTTCGGTGATACCCACCACCCGGCCTCGCGTGATCAGCCGATCGGTGCCCAGGAGGCGGACACCGGACATTTCAAGGCCGCGTTAGCTTAAGTTCGCGACCACGCCCAGCCCGAACAGGCTTCGGACCGGTTGGAGCGTTCTACCGAGCTTGTGCCTGCGCTCGGTTTGCCCGGTGCGAGCCATCGGTACGACGCCTGCATGCGCGCGGAACTCGAACCGGCAGGAACACCGATCGACGTAAACGATCTTTGGATTGCAGTACCTGCTTTGGCATCCGGCCTGGTTCTTGTTCGCAACAATTGGTTTGAGTTCGACCGCGTGTCAGCACTTCAGCCTGTGAATTGGGCGCACTGACCAGACGTCAGCCTGCCGTCGCGTGCAATCTTCTCCATTCTATGGAGTGACCCCTGATGAGCCCATCATGAACCTGTGGGCGTGTGCTTGGAATGAAAAATTCATTGTTTCGTAGCAAAAAGGCTGCGGCGATTTGAGATGCTTCATGCTCGAGCGGAACCACGTACCAAATACCTTATGTCTGTGTGGACTTTCCAGCATCTTCAACCGTCGAGGTTATTGCTACGATGAAACAGCGAACTCTTGCCTTTGCTATCGCTCTGCTGTTGGCCACAGGCGCAACACAGGCTGTCGAGACCCAAACCCCGATCAAACACGTCGTTGTGATCTTTCAGGAAAATGTCTCGTTTGACCATTATTTTGCGACCTATCCGGTCGCTGCGAATCCACCCGGCCAAGAGGCGGTCCACTTCCATGCGAAGCCCGGCACGCCCAGCGTCAATGGCCTTAACGAGGCACTGATCAATTACAACCCCAATAAAGCTGCGCCGTTTCGATTTGACCGCGGTGAAGCCACGACCTGCGATCAGGACCACGGTTACACCGACGAGCAAATCGCCTATAACGGCGGACTGCTGGACAAGTTCGTCGAAGTCGCGGAAGCCAACGGCGAGCCCTGCGACCCGTCGACGGTGATGGGCCACTACGATGGCAATACCGTCACCGCTTACTGGAACTACGCTCAGGCTTATGCCATGAGCGACAACCATTTCAACTCGGTGTTTGGTCCCTCCACCCCGGGCGCGCTGATGTTGACGTCCGGACTAAAGTACGATGCCACGCCCGAGTTTGTTGACGGAAGGATCGCTTGGGGCGTGATCTACAACGACCTCGACCCGACCTTTGATGATTGCTCCACCGGGACTACCGCAAGTCTCGCTGGCACCAGAAACGTGGCTGATTTGCTCAATGCCAAGGGGGTCACCTGGGGCTGGTTCGAAGGCGGCTTCCGCCCGACCCAAGCGCACACCGAGACCGGGAACGGCAAGGCGGTGTGCGGACAGGCCCACATGAACCGTGTTGGGGAGCTGGTCAACGATTACATTCCACACCACAATCCCTTCCAGTACTGGGAGCACACCTCCAACCCCCACCACCTGCCACCGAGCTCGGTGGACATGATCGGCTATACCGACCAGGCCAATCATCTCTATGACATCATGGATTTGGACGCTGCCCTAGCCACTGGCAGTCTGCCAGAGGTGGTCTATATCAAGGCGCCTGCCTATCAGGACGGTCATGCCGGCTACTCCGACCCGCTGTCCGAGCAGACCTTCGTCGTGCAGACGATCAACAAACTGATGAGCTCGCCCTACTGGGATGAGATGGCCATCTTCATCGCCTACGACGACTCAGATGGCTGGTACGACCACGTGATGCCACCGGTGCTCAACCACTCCAACTTGGGTGAGATTGATCAGCTGCTTGGGAACGGAGATTGCGGCGGCGCCCCGCGTGAGGGACAGGTCCCCGCTCAATGTGGTCCTGGGACTCGGGTGCCGCTCCTACTCATCTCGCCCTTCGCAAAGACCAACTTTGTCGATAGCGCCTTTACCGAGACAGCGTCTCTGCTAAGGTTCATCGAGTACAATTGGGACCTTGGTCGCATTGGTTACGGCTCCTTCGACGAGCGTGCTCCGTTGCCGCTCAATCTGTTCGATTTTAGTGGCAACCGGACAGAGAAGATGCTGCTCGATCCCAATACCGGCACCCCAGCGTCTCCGCTGATCCTCGATCCAGTGACTGGGCAACCGATTTCCCAAAACTGATCGCCTCCAGCAACCCGGCGGCAGCCGTTCTGGTGGCTGCCGCCTTCTTGAGTTGTGGAATTCAATATGACGCGATTAACTTGTTTGATGGTCTGCCTGCTCGTGCTGACGACCGCCCACGCCGAAGAGTTCCCGATGGTGGACGCTGAAGGACCTACTGCGGGACGGGTGCTTGTAGACGCCAACGGCGCTCAACCCCGTATTCTCATCCGCATCGACGACCGCCATCGAACGCTCGTCGCTGGCTGGTATGTCGTTGCATTCAGCGACGGCCTTTGGTGGCAGCGTCGCGCCGACGGCGGCTGGTTTGCGTGGCGCGGCGATTACAACGATCTGGGCTCGCTGGGCGTTTCCAGGCCCGAAATCGTTGGTTACCCCGTTGACTTGTCGGAACTGCCAGGAGTGTCTGGTGAAGTCGCTGTTTACGCCGGGTACCAGCTCGTCGATGGGACATGGGTCTTCAGCGAGAACCCGGCCATTATTGAACGTCCGCGAGAGCAGAGCACTGCCTTCGAGCGCGAGACGTGGAATGAGGCCGCCTATATCCCATCGCAGTGTTATACCGATACGATTGCCGACAATCGTGTCTACAACCCATGCTTCTCGTGTCATACGGAGTCGCGCGCGCCTAATGCTCTGAACGATGGCGACTTGCAGACCACCTATGCTTTCCCAAAGCCGGCGCGCACGAACCGTTGGATCAATCTGTTTCGTGACCGTTCCAAGCAGATGGCGGCCATCCCTGAGACCGCGATTCTGCAATGGGTCCGCGAGCACAATTACCCCGCGCTGGCCGCACGGTTGATGGTCGATCTGCCGACGGCTTGGGATGCCAACGGCGACGGGCTTTGGTCCGGTTACGTGCCAGACTGTCACTACCGGTTCGACGAGCAGGGCTTCGATCGCGCGCCTGACGGGACGCCCAGCGGTTGGCGCGCCTACGGCTACTATCCTTTCCCTGGCACGTTTTGGCCGACCAACGGCTCAACCGGCGATGTCCTGATCCGACTTGCCGAGCCCTTGCGCAATAACGAAGCCGGCGAGTACGACGAGGCGATCTACCGGGTGAACCTGGCCATTGTCGAAGCCATGATTAAGGAGCGTGACGTCGCGCTCGTGCCCCCGGTTGCGGAAACCGACGTGGGCGTTGACCTCGACGCTGATGGTCGGCTCGGTACTGCGGACCATGTGCGCTGGTCGGAGCATGAGCGCGTCCAGTCGTATGTCGGCGCCGCTCGGGTCGAGCAGAACGCAGGCCGACTGCATTTGGCCGCTGGCCTGTTCCCCGAGGGCACTGAATTTCTCCATAGCGTGCGCTACATCGACCCAGACACAGACAACGGCCTGGGTATGGCCAACCGCATGAAGGAGTTGCGCTATGCTCGCAAGGGCGACTGGGTGAACGAAGACGCCCTGCGTCATCAGGTCTGGCACGAAGCGCTCGAAAAGCTTGGCTCACCCGATCGACTGCGCAAGATCACGGGGTCTCACGAGACCGGCTTAAGCAATGGTCAGGGCTGGTTCTACCAGGGTTTCATCGAAGACGCGAATGGCGAACTCCGCCCCCAGACCCGCGAGGAGTTGACCTTCTGTATGGGCTGTCACGGGGGCGTTGGTGCGACCCGCGACGGCATCTTCAGTTTTGCCAGAAAGCTCGATGGACGCGACGCCGGCGGCGGCTGGTTCCATTGGAGCCAACGGGGGTTGGCCGGCATTCCCGAGCCCATCCGCCCGGACGGCCAGCCGGAGTACGCCTTTTACCTGCAGCATAACGGCGCCGGTGACGAATTCCGCGCCAACGCCGAGGTGATCGCGCGTTTCTTCGATGCAAACGGCACCTTGCGCCCTGACATGCTCATGCGCCTGCGCGAGGATATATCGGTGCTGCTGCGACCCAGCCGGCAGCGCGCGCTGGACCTCAACCGAGCCTACCGCGTGATTGTCCGTGAGCAGAGCTTT
>NZ_JBUDPI010000324.1:0-4236 GCF_054919635.1 Halochromatium sp.
CGCGCGATGTCTGGGCCTTCGTGCAGCGCATCTGCGGCGTCTGCACCCTGGTGCATGGCATCGCCGGGGTGCGCGCGGTCGAGGATGCGCTCGACTACAAGATCCCGCCCAATGCCGAGCTGATCCGCAACCTGATGATCGGCAGCCAGTATGTGCATGACCATGTGATGCACTTCTATCACCTGCACGCGTTGGACTGGGTCGACATGCTTGGCTCACTGCAAGCCGATCCGAAAAAGGCCTCCGAGCTGGCGCAGTCGATCGGCACCTATGCAAAGACCTCGCCGGGCTACTTCGCCGATGTGCAGAAGCGTCTCAAGGGCTTCGTCGAAGCCGGTCAGCTCGGAATCTTCGCCAACGGCTACTGGGGCCATCCGGCCTACAAGCTGCCGCCGGAGGCCAATCTGATGGCGGTGGCGCATTACCTCGATGCACTCGCCTGGCAGCGCGATGTCGCCGAGCTGCATGCGATCTTCGGCGGCAAGAACCCGCATCCGAACCTCTGCGTCGGTGGCATGCCCTGCGCGATCAGCCTGGAATCGGGCAAGCAGGCCGGCACCGCACTCGACGTCGTCGGCCTGGAGCGGGTGCGCAACATCATCGAGAAGATGCGCGACTTCGTGCATCAGGTCTATGTGCCGGACACCATCGCCATCGCCGGGTTCTACAAGGACTGGTTCCAGCAGGGCGAAGGCATCGGCAACTTCATGACCTATGGTGACTTCCCGTCCCAGGGCTATGGTGATCCGGAGTCCTATCTGATCCCGACCGGCGTGATCCTGAACCGCGACCTCAGCCACATCGAGCCGGTCGACCTCGACGCCGAGGCCGAGATCCAGGAATTCGTCGCGCGCTCCTGGTACGACTACCGCAGCGGCAAAGACAGCGGCCTGCATCCATCCCAGGGCGAGACGACCTTCGCCTATACGGGTCCTGAGCCGCCCTATCAGCAGCTCGATGTTGAGAACCAGTACTCATGGCTGAAGACGCCGCGCTGGAAGGGTAAGCCGATGGAGGTCGGGCCACTGGCGCGGATGCTGATGCTGTATGCCAACGGCAATGAGCAGGCCAAGACGCTGGTCGACAGCACCCTACAGCAGCTCGATCTGCCCATCGACGCGCTCTACTCAACGATGGGCCGCACCGCCGCGCGCACGTTGGAGACGGCGATCATCGTCGACGAGATCCAAGGCTGGTACGACAATCTGGTCGCCAACATCAAGGCCGGCGATGTTAAGACCTTCAACGAGGCGCTCTGGGACCCGGAGACCTGGCCGAAGCAGGCCCAAGGTGTCGGTCGCATGGAAGCCCCGCGCGGCGCGCTCGGGCACTGGATCGTGATCGAGAACGGCAAGACCGCCAATTATCAGGCCGTGGTGCCCAGCACCTGGAACGCCGGGCCGCGTGATGGCCAGGACCAGCAAGGCCCCTACGAGGCAGCGCTCGCCGGCCATGCCCTGCACGACCCACAGCAGCCGATCGAGATCCTGCGCACGGTGCATAGCTTCGATCCATGCATCGCTTGCGCCGTTCATATCACGGACCCTGACGGGGAGGAGGTGCTGAACGTTACTGTGCAATAGAACGCCACTACGTTGTTCATCTCGCAACGGCCGAACTCGGCGCAGGCCATACGCTAACAACAATTGCGTCTGCGCCCCGGCCGTCAGCCAGCCAAAGGAGGAATACAGGTGACATCACTCTCACGCCTCGCCGAGCTCCATGTTCGGCAATTCGTCTCGCAACAGAAGCGCCAGGACGAGCTTAGCCAACAGGATCATCTTGCTGAGCAGCGCCGGGCTGCCAAGCGCAGCCAGGAAGCCAATCGCTGGCGTCAGGCCGCTATCAATAGTGCCGGTCCTCTCTGCCTACTCGACGCGGTCGGGCAAGCTGAGGAAAGCTGGGTCGAGCTCTTCGAGCAGGCCCCGCGCTGCGAATTACCGGAGTCCAAGGTCAGCTCGCGCTGGACTAGCTCAACACTGAAACCGCAATGGGCCTAACCGACCAAGCCGCTCGTAAATCGAACCGATCAGACCCACGTCCAGGATAGTTCAAGGGGTGGCGTTGTCGACAGACAGCGCCACCCTCCAACCATCAGGAGAATCCCAAATGATGTATGGCGTATCGACCAAGGTCAGCACCGGTTTCGACGAGACCATCGAGCGAGTGACAGAGGCGCTAAAGGAGCAAGGTTTCGGCGTGCTCAGCGATATCGATGTGGCCAAGACCCTGAACACCAAGCTCGGTGTGGACCAGGCCCCGTATCGCATTCTCGGCGCCTGCAACCCGGATTTCGCGCATCAGGCGATCACTGCCGAGCCCGATATTGGTGCGCTCCTGCCCTGCAACGTCGTCGTTCGGGTCGACGATGAAGGCGACGTCCGCGTGCTCTTCATGAACCCATTGACCGTGTTGGAATTGGTCGACAACCCACAGGTTCCAGAGCTCGCGGCAAGGGTCCGCGAGCGCCTCGACCGCGTGATGGAAGCCGTCAAGGACTGATCCACAAGCAGCATCGGCAAAGAGCCCGGCAAGTCCAGCAGCTGCTATCCTGACGGCGCGCGAATCGCAACAGCATCAAGCAGCCCTTAGCGTTATGCTCAGCGGCTTTTGTGTCTCGCTGTCGTATCCCGGAGCTTAGCTCATGTACCAGGATCTGGCGCTGCTTGGCCTGTTCATCTTTGCGTTCAGCCTGATCGCCGGTGGGCTCGCTCACACCGTCGTCAGCGGCCCGATCCTGTTCACCGCATTCGGGCTTGCGGTCGGACCACTGGGGCTGGACTTGCTGCAGTTTCACGCCCAGTGGAGCGACCTGCAGCTGCTGGCCGAGCTAACCTTAGCTCTGGTGCTGTTCACCGATGCCGCTGGCACGAACCTAAGCGTGCTCCGCAGCAACCTCGGTATCCCGCAACGGTTGCTGCTGATTGGGTTGCCGTTGACCATCGCGCTGGGCATCGCAGTCGGTCTCGGGTTGTTCCCGCAGCTTGATCTGCTCGAGGTGGCACTGCTGGCGACCATGCTGGCGCCCACGGATGCAGCGCTGGGAAAGGCGGTCGTCACCGATACGCGCGTGCCATCCGGGGTTCGCGAGGGTCTGAATGTGGAGAGCGGACTCAACGACGGCATCTGCGTTCCAATCCTGCTGGTGTTTCTGACGCTGGCAACGACGGCGACAGAAACGACCGATCCACTCTGGCTGACCCTGCGCCTGATGACCGAGGAGATCGGCATTGGGCTCGCAGTTGGTGTGCTGCTGACCCTGGTTGCGAGCAACCTGATTTGGATGGCAGAGCGCCGCGGTTGGGTGACCCAAAGCTGGCGCCAGCTGACAGTCGCTGCGCTGGCGGTCTCCTGCTTCGCGGTGGCACAACAACTCGGCGGCAGCGGCTTCATCGCCGCCTTTACTGGCGGACTCACCTTCGGCTGGCTCTGCGCCCCCTTGAAGAAGCCGCTGCTCCTCGCTGCGGATGGCACCGGCGACACCATGGCGCTGTTGACCTGGGTAATCTTTGGCGCCTCGGTCGTAGGTCTCGGCATTGGCGAGATGAGCTGGCAGGTGCTGGCCTATGCGCTGCTGAGCCTGACGCTCATCCGGATGCTGCCCGTCTTCGTCTCACTCTATGGGCTGGGGCTGAATACGCAGACCATGCTATTCCTGGGCTGGTTTGGGCCGCGCGGACTCGCCAGTATCGTGTTCATCGTTATCGTCCTGAATGAGAGTACCGACAACCCCTTGCTCGCGCACAGCGGCACCCTGGCAATGACGGTGGTCACCACCGTCGTCTTCAGCATCCTGGCGCATGGGCTCTCGGCCAATCCATTGATCGTCCATGCTGGCAAATGGTTGACTAGCGAGCATGGGATTCGAGACTAGGCATGCGCGCAGACGACGCTCGGCCCTCGTCGCAGCGCAACGGACCAAGGCAGGCCTCAGCTGTGCGTCGCTTGCTGAGCACGCGCAAGCTGATGGACACGTTCGAGGAAATGCTCCATACCAGCGCGCCGGTTCGCGCTCAGATGCTCGGCAAGACCAAGACGGGCGATATAGTCGCTGGGATCGGTCTCCAGCACCTGGCCAGGTGTTTGATCTTGAAACGGCACGAGCAGCAGCGCCACCAGACCCCGCACCAGTGGCGTTTCGGCATCAGCTCGATATTGGATGCGCGTCGGATCAGCAGGCTGCGCGCCAGCGGTCAGCCCTGTGCGCGTGTTACAGCCTGGGACGAGGTTGCTATC
>NZ_JBUDPI010000325.1:0-4229 GCF_054919635.1 Halochromatium sp.
CTTGAGCAGGTTCGCGTCGAGGTCGAGGCCACTGAGGCCAGCCTGCGCACGGCGATCCACCGTCAGACCCTCTGGGTGGTTGGCGCCGTCGGCGCGGTGGTGAGCCTGATCCGGGTGCTCGAGTGGCTGTTGCCCTGAGCTGTTCCCGCGGCTGGCTTCCAGGTCCAAGATGGCGTCTGGCCCGTTGCGTGTGGCCTTCTTTGACAGCACCCCAGCTCGGCAACGGCTCGGCAACGGCTGGCCGCGCTCTGGACGGCTAGAGCCGTCCAAGATAGGTGTAGCCATAGAGCCCGGCCTTGAGCTCGGAGTAGAGTTGCTCGCGGGTCTCGCGATCGAGCTCGGCAGTGTCGAGCCGGCGGCGGTATTGGGCCAGCAGGGCGCGCGGCTCGAAGTGGACCGTGGCCAACAGCTCATCGGCAGAGTCGCCATGCTCGAGCTCGAGCAGCCGCCAGCCCTCGGGCTGGTCGGCGTCGAGCTCGATCGCGACTGCGTCGGTATCGCCGAAGAGGTTGTGCATGTCGCCCAGGATCTCTTGAGAGGCGCCGACCAGAAAGAAGCCGAGCAGATAGGCCTCGCCTTGCGGATCGAAGGCATGGACAGGCAGGCTGGCCTCGATCCCGTCTTGGTCGACATAGTGCGCGATGCAGCCGTCGGAGTCACAGGTCAGGTCGTGGACCACCCCGCGTTCGGTCGGTGCCTCGTCGAGCCGTTGCAGCGGGCAGATCGGGAAGATCTGGTCGATGGCCCAGACATCGGGCAGCGACTGGAACAGTGAGAAGTTGCAGAACAGCTTGTCGGCAAGCTGGGCATCGATCTGCTCCAGCACCTCGCGTTGGCGGCGGTTGGCGTGTGAGAGCCGCGGGCGCAGGGCGCGGCAGCAGTTGATGAACAGCTCATCGGCGCGGGCGCGGGCCTTGAGGCCGGACTGACCGAGCTGCCCGGCGGCGAAGCGTTGGCGCAGGGCCCGAACCGCGGTGTCGGCCTCTTCATAAACGGCCAGCGCCGGGGCCTCGGTGGCATCGCGCAGGGCTTGCTCGAGGCGCTGTAGCTCGGCTTCGGATGTCGCGAGCGGTGCCCCGGCAGCCGAATCGAGCGCCAGGCTCGTTGTGCTGGCGGAGATCTCATCGCTGGCCCGCTCGCGATCGACGACATCAGTGATCAGGATCGCGTGATGGGCCGTGAGGGCGCGGCCAGATTCGGTGATCAGGTCCGGCTCAGGCAGTGCGTGCTCGGCACAGACGCCGGCCAAGGTGCTGACGATGGCCTCGGCGTAGTCTTCGGCGCGGTAGTTCATCGAGCAATAGGCGCGGGTGCGGCTGCCCTCGTAGTCGACGCCGAGGCCGCCGCCGAGATCGAGAATGCGAGGCTGGGCGCCGAGGGCATGCAGGGCTGCGTAGAACTGCCCGAGCTCGGTGACGCCGGCGCGGATATCGTCGAGGCTTGGGATCTGTGAGCCCAGATGGGCATGCAGCAGCTGCAGCCAGGGTAGCCTCTGCGCTGCGCGCAGGCGCTCAACCAGTGCCAGCAGCTGGCTCGCCGAAAGCCCGAACTTGGCCTTATCGCCGCCGCTGTTCTGCCAATTGCCGGCTGCCGCTGCGGCGAGGCGGATGCGCACGCCGATCGCTGGCTCGACCCCGAGCCGTTCGGCCTCGTCGAGCACTAGCCCGAGCTCGGAGGGCTTCTCGATGACGATATAGACATCGAGCCCCAGACGCCGGCCGATCAACGCCAACCGGATGTATTCGCGATCCTTATAACCGTTGCAGATGACCGGCTCGCCGGGCGGCACCAACGCGAGCACGGCCATGAGCTCCGGCTTACTGCCCGCCTCGAGCCCAAGACCTCCAGCGCTGAGCAAGGCTCGCACCACGCTGCGCTGCTGGTTGACCTTGATTGGATAGACTGGGCGATAGGCGCCTTGATAATCCTGTGCCTGCATGGCTGCGGCGAAGGCCTGTTGGAGACGATGCACGCGATGGCGCAGGATGTCATCGAAGCGCACCAGCACGGGCAGCGAGAGACCGGCATCGCGCAGCCGCTCGGAGAGCTGGACCAGGTCGATGCGCGTCTCGGCAGCGGGGAGCGGGCGGGCATGCAGGTGGCCATTGGGGCCGATCTCGAAATAGCCCTCACCCCAGCGCTCGATGGCGTAGATGAGATCGCAGCGGGGATCAACGGTGGCCATGGTCAAGCTCCAAGTCGTGCAGGCGCATCGATGGTATCACCGACGTCGGCCTGGTCTGCAGGCATTGTCTTCGGCCTTGCTCGCAAGGGCATGTGCAAGGGTCGGCACGTCGTCTCGCCCGCGTGTAGGCTTGAGTCGTTATCGACCAAGGCGTGCATGCGGGTTGTGCATCCCCACATCCTTAACGGTTTGTAATCTGCGGTTACGGTGTCGGTAACGGCCGAGCCGATATCCTCATGAGCCGATAGGCTTAACATGTTCAGTGGCAGGAGAACAGGCGATGGCGATGAACGACGCGGCGTCCGCGCAACCTACTGCGGCACAGCAGGTGTTCGACCAAGTGCGCAGCGACCTCGGTGCGCGGATCGTCGGCCAGGATGCGCTGATCGAGCGGTTGCTGATCGCGCTGCTAGCCGACGGGCACCTATTGGTGGAAGGGGCGCCGGGCCTCGCCAAGACCACCGCGATCAAGGAGCTCGCGCTGCGCATCGAAGGGGATTTCCAGCGCGTGCAGTTCACGCCAGACCTGCTGCCGGGTGACCTGACCGGCACCGATGTCTATCGGCCCGAGACCGGTGAGTTCCAGTTCCAGCGCGGACCGCTGTTCCATAACCTGGTGTTGGCCGATGAGGTCAACCGGGCGCCAGCCAAGGTCCAGTCGGCGCTGCTGGAGGCCATGGGCGAGCGCCAGATTACCGTTGGCGGGCGGACCTATCCGCTGCCGGCGCCGTTCCTGGTGATGGCGACCCAGAACCCGATCGAGCAGGAAGGCACCTATCCGTTGCCAGAGGCACAGCTGGACCGATTCCTGATGCATGTGCGGGTCGGCTATCCGGACCCGAAGACCGAGCGCAGCATCCTCGAGATCGCCCGTGCCGAGGCGCGCGGCCAATTACATGAGCGCCATAGCGCGGCGCCGGTGATCAGTCGCGAGGAGGTGTTCGATGCGCGTGCGGAAGTGATGGCGTTGCACATGGCCGACAATCTCGAGGAATACCTGGTGCAGCTGGTCTTGGCGACGCGCGATCCGGCCTTCTATGACGCTGGCCTTGAGCGCATGATCGATTATGGTGCCAGTCCGCGCGCAACCATCGCGCTGGATCGCTGCGCGCGCGCACGGGCCTGGCTGCGCGGTGGCGATTATGTGACGCCCGATGATTGTCACGCGGTCGCGTACGATGTGCTGCGGCACCGCATTCTGCTCAGCTACGCCGCTGAGACCGAGGGGTTGACGCCCGATGCGCTGGTCGCGCGGCTGATCCGTCGCGTGCCCATGGTTTGACGGATGCAGCTGACCGGACTCTGATCGGAATCGCAACGGGCGTTAGGAGTGCTGTTGATGAGCCTGAGTGACGACGAGCGTCTTTATCGCGTCGACGCGGACGAGCTCGTGGCCTTGCGGGCCTCGGGCGAGCGCTTGCGTCCGGCGCGAACGCAGGCTGCGCGCTCGGCGCTGGCCGGTGCGCATCGCTCACGCTTCCATGGTCGTGGCATGGATTATCGTGAGTCGCGCCACTATCAGCCCGGCGACGACATTCGCAATATGGACTGGCGCATCACCGCGCGCAGTGGGCATGCGCATGTGAAGGTCTTCGATGAGGAGCGCGAGCGCCCGGTGGTGGTGCTGGTTGATTTCAGCGCCAGCCTGTTCTTTGCCTCCCAGGGGGTCTTCAAATCGGTCCAGGCAGCACGGCTTGCGGCCTTGATCGGCTGGGCCGCGATCGGCCATGGCGATCGCATCGGTGCCCTGCTGTTTGCCGGTGCCGCGGCCAACCAGCATCAGGAGCTGGCGCCTGCTGGCGGACGCCGCGGCCAGATGCGACTAGTTCGCGCCCTGGTCCAGGCTGGGGCGCCGGAGTGGGTGTTGAACGAGGCTCGGCCGGAAGGCGACCGCGCGATTGCTGATCTAACCTCTGAGCGCCATGGCGATCCGGGTGCTCGCGTCGCTCCTTGGTCTAGTGGGGATGACCAAGCCCAAGCCGCTTCTTCGGCGTCCGATGGGCTGGGCAATCAGCTAGCCGACGAGCCGAGCGATCCGGGCAGT
>NZ_JBUDPI010000326.1:0-4213 GCF_054919635.1 Halochromatium sp.
CTCGCCACCATCGTCCCTCCAATCCGCTAGCACCTGTCTCAGCGCCGGTTGACCGTCCACAGACAACCTGTGGTCTTGCGGGCGATGGGTATGGCCATGGATCAGTCGGCGCACGCCGTAGCGGCGCATCCGGCTGTCGACGGCGATCGGACTCACATCCATGATCTCAGCGGGCTTTTCGGCCATCGCCTCGCCGCTGCGCTGTCGATAGTGGGCTGCGATGCGTCGCCGCCTGCTCAACGGCGACCAAAGGAATAGGCGCTGCACGACCGGATGATGGACCCGGCGCCGAAAGCGCTGGTAAGCGAGATCGTCAGTGCAGAGCAGGTCGCCGTGCATGAGCAGAATCGGCTCGCCACCGAGCCAAATGAGCTGGGGATCGCGGATCAGCCTGCAGCCGGTCGCCCGCGCGAAGCGCCGGCCAAGCAAAAAGTCCCGATTGCCGTGCATGAGCGAGCACTGCGTGTGCTGCTGAGTCAGTCGGCTCAGGGCGGTGCGGACCTCGGGTAAAGGGTCGTCATCGTCCCCGATCCAGGCGTCGAACAGATCACCGAGGATGTAAAGCTGCTCCGCCTTGGGCGCGCGACACTCAAGAAAATCGATGAAGAGCTTGGTGAGCGCCGGTCGCTGCGGCGAGAGGTGAACGTCCGAGACGAACAGCGTCTCCGCCGCATGCGGTGTTCCGTTTACCGTGCAGCCCACAGGGTCTATGGCGAACAGCGTCGGGCGCGCCTCAGATCAGTCGAGGATCTCGGCCTTCTCGATGACCACATCATCAACCGGAACGTCTTGGTGCCCTTGGCGACCGCCGGTCTTGCTACCCTTGATGGCATTGACGACATCCATGCCCTCGACGACTCGCCCGAAGACGCAGTAGCCCCAGCCATCCTGGCCAGGATGGTCAAGGAAACTGTTGTCCGCGACGTTGATGAAGAACTGCGACGAGGCTGAATGCGGGTCGTTGGTCCGTGCCATGGCAACGCTGCCGACCGTATTCTTGAGGCCGTTGCTCGCCTCGTTCTCGATGGGGGGCCGGGTCGGCTTCGGATTGAAGTTGACGTCCATCCCGCCACCCTGAATCATGAAGCCGTCGATCACCCGATGAAACAGGGTACCGTCGTAATGCCCGTCGCGGACATATTGCTCGAAATTCTCGGCGGTGATGGGGGCGTTCTCGTGGTCGACGTCGATCAGGATGTCGCCGTGATTCGTTTCGAGTTTGATCATGAGTGTCTCCTAGGTTTGACTCCCAGCTTATCAAAATTGGTCAGCAGATTCGCGCTTGAGGGCGACAGGCGATGCCTGCTGGGCCGCGAGTGGGGGCGCTGTCCAGTCGCTACCCAGCCGTCCAGTCCAGACCATTTCCGCCCAGACCATTTGTGCGTTTCCCTGGACCAGTCTCATCGTTTTCCCTGTGTTTCTCTCCCTCTCTGCTCAGTTCGGAGCCCGTCTTAGATGTTGCACATCCACAATAGCCTGACCCGCCAGAAGGCCCCGTTTCAGCCGATCGAGCCCGGCAAGGTCCGGATGTATGTCTGCGGCATGACCGTCTACGACTATTGCCATCTCGGGCATGCGCGGGTGCTCGTGGTCTTTGACGTAATCTACCGGTGGCTGATGCGTAGCGGCTTTGAGGTGAGCTACATCCGCAACATCACCGACATCGATGACAAGATCCTGGCGCGCGCAGCAGAGAACGGTGAGGACTTTGGTGCGTTAACGGAACGCTTCATCGCTGCGATGCATGAGGATGCCGCTGCGCTCTCGATCCTGCCCCCAAGCGAGGAGCCGAGAGCCACGGCTCATATCGACGAGATCGTCGCGATGATCGAGCGACTCATCGAGAACGGGCATGCCTACGTTGCTGATAACGGTGACGTCTACTACGCGGTCGCAAGCTTCCCAGGCTACGGCCGTCTCTCTGGCAAGGACCCTAAAGACCTACGGGCCGGGGCCCGAGTTGAGATCGGTGAGTCCAAGCGCGATCCGCTCGATTTTGCGCTCTGGAAGGCCACGAAACCCGGTGAGCCCGCCTGGGAGGCGCCCTGGGGCTCGGGACGTCCAGGCTGGCACATCGAGTGCTCGGCGATGTCGACGTGCCGGCTGGGCAACCATTTTGACATCCACGGAGGTGGTGCGGATCTGCAGTTCCCGCATCACGAGAATGAGATCGCACAGTCAGAGGGTGCGACCGGCGAGCCCTTCGTCAACGTCTGGATTCATAACGGCTTCGTCCGCGTCAACGACGAGAAGATGTCGAAGTCGCTCGGCAACTTCTTCACGGTGCGTGAGATCCTCGAGCGCTATCAGCCGGAAGAGGTGCGCTACTTTATCCTCGGCAGCCATTACCGAAGCCCGCTCAATTATGATGACAGTCAGCTCGATGGCGCGCGTGCTGCGTTGACACGGCTATACACGGCACTGCGCGGACTGCCGATGGTTGAGGCGGCGGGCGGCGAGCAGGCCCGTGAGCGCTTTACAGCGGCGATGGACGACGACTTCAACACCCCGGAGGCGCTCGCTGTGCTGTTCGAGCTGGCGCGCGAGATCAACCGCCTGCGTGAATCGGACCTCCAAGCCGCTGCTGCGCTCGCTGCCGAGCTGCGCGGACTCGCAGCGGTGCTCGGGTTGCTAGAGCAAGATCCAGACGCCTATTTGCGCGGTGAGGGTGCGACCAAGGGCAGCGGGCCGAGCGATGCCGAGATCGAGGGTCTGATCGCGGCTCGCGCAGAGGCACGTCGCGCGCGTGACTTCGCCGAGGCCGATCGCATCCGCGATCAGCTCCAGGCGGCCGGAATCCTGCTCGAAGATGGTGCTACGGGTACGAGTTGGCGTCGTGGCTAATGTCCATGGCGCGCTGTCTCCCCGGACGATGAAGCGCTTATTTCACGGTAACCTGCAAGCAGGTGAGCTTGCAGGGTTGCATGCGTGCTGGCACCCGTCGGTGGCGGTGCTCGCAGTGCGCCCTAAGACGTTGTCCACCAACGGCTTCCCAATTTGAGCACCGCTGTAGTGTGATCATCGGGAAGTTCAAATTAAACAGCTACTAAGCGCGGGGGCCATTCCAGGGCCTCAGAGTCACCGCGACGACTACTGGCAGAGGTCGGCGGCCTGCAAGGTGTTGTCCAGCAGGCTGGCGATGGTCATCGGGCCAACCCCGCCAGGTACAGGCGTGATCCAGCTTGCTCGCTCGGTCGCGGCGTCGAAATCAACATCACCGCAGAGCTTGCCGGCCGCATCGCGGTTCATGCCGACATCGATCACGATGGCGCCAGGCTTGATCCAATCACCGGGGACGAATCGCTCGCGGCCGATGGCGACCACCAAGAGATCGGCGGCGCGCGCCTTCTCGGCGAGATCCTTGGTTCGGCTATGGCAAATGGTGATGGTGCAGCGCGCCGCGAGCAGCTCCAGCGCCATCGGTCGTCCAACGATGTTCGACTGCCCGATGACGACTGCGTCCATGCCTTCCAGCGTTTCGCCGGAACGCTCGAGCAGCGTCATCACCCCCTTCGGTGTGCAGGGTCGCAGCACGGGCATGCGTAATGACAGGCGGCCAATATTGTAGGGGTGGAAGCCATCGACGTCCTTGGTCGGCAGGATGCGCTCTATGACCGCTTCGGGCTCGATCTGGGGCGGTAGCGGCAGCTGCACCAGAATGCCGTTGATCGCAGGGTCCGCATTGAGCCGATCGACCACATCGATCAGCTGTGCTTGCGATACGCTGGCCGGCAGCTCGTGCAGCTCGGAATGGAAGCCAACCTCGGCGCAAGCCTTGCGCTTGTTGCGCACATAGACCTGTGAGGCCGGATTCTCGCCGACCAGAACCACTGCCAGCCCTGGCCTGCTTTGTCCCGCCAGAGCGCGCCCTGAGACCCTCGCTGCGACCTCGTTGCGCACCTCAGCTGAGATCGCTTTGCCGTCAAGAACCTGTGCGCTCATCGATACCCTCTCCCGGTCAGGCCAAGCCCGCAATCCTAACCCGATTGCGCCCCCGCTGCATGGGTCTAGCGCAAGCCGCGTGATATGCGCGTTGACGCCAATATCGCGACGGCGTATACTAATCGGCTCGACGATCCTTTGAGACGCCTTGACGGGGACCATCGTCAGGGCGAAGCGCGCCGGCTCATGGTTGCGGGCTCTGCGCAAGGGGGTCGAGCACCGGGGTATAGCGCAGTCTGGTAGCGCGCCTGCTTTGGGAGCAGGATGTCGG
>NZ_JBUDPI010000327.1:0-4211 GCF_054919635.1 Halochromatium sp.
CCCGCGGACCCGCAGCAGGGATCACTCTCGGCACTGGAACGCCTGACGATCTATCGCGACAGCAGCCGGCGCGCGCGGGAGCGAACGCTGGAGGCCCTCTACCCGGTCTGCCGGCAGATCCTCGGGCCGCGCTGCTTTGCTCGACTGGCGGCGGACTACATCGACGCCTTTGCATCACGCCAAGGCGACCTGAACCGCTATGGCGCCGCCTTCGCGCGTCATCTGGCCGCGGTGCAGCGCCACCAGCCCGCCCTGGCGACCCTGGCCTACCTGCCGGACTTGGCCCGTTTGGAATGGCACTGGCACGCGATCTACTGCGCCCCCGACGAGCCGACGTTGGATGCCGCGGTGCTGGCAAGCCTAGCCCGGCCGGAACAGGCCGAGCGGGTTCGTCTGCGACTCAGCTGCGCGCTGCGCCGCCTGGCCTCCGCCTATCCGATCGCCGCGATCTGGCGGCGCCACCGCGAGGGCGCTGGCATCGCCCGTATCGCCGCCGGCGACGGCGATCGCTTGGTGATCCATCGCCGAGATGGGCGCCCTCAGGTGACGCCCGTCACGCCAACCGTCTTCGGGCTGCTGGCCGCACTGGGGCGCCCGTCGACACAGGCCGCAACGCTGCACTCAGCCCGGAGTCCCACGCTGGGCGAGCTCGCGGCCGCTGGCTATGATCTGACGCCACTGCCTGACGTCATCGCCGCTGGCTGGATCTGCGGTTGCACACTGGCCGAGCCGGGCTGAGCGCGATGGCAGACAGCCCCTTTGATCGCGCGATGTTGAACCGCCTGTACCGCTATTGCCTGGCCCTGACTAAGCACGAGGCCGCCGCCTACGACCTGCTCCAGGATGGTCTGGAGCGCTACCTGCGCTCGGCCCCGGGCGATCGGGATGACCCGATGGCGCTAATGCGCCGTATCCTGCGCAATCGCTTCATCGACGGACTCCGCAATCGGGGTGAGCAGCTGCTCAACGAGGCGACGTCGCTCGAGCCCGAGTGTCTCGCGATCGGCTTCGGCTCCCTGGAGGAGATCGCGATCACCACCCAGACCCTGGAGCAGATCTGGGACCGGCTCGGCCCCTTCGACCGTGAGCTCCTGCTGCTCTGGGCGCTCGAGGGTCGAACCGCGCGTGAGGTCGCCGAGCTGCAAGGCGTACCACACGGCACTGTGCTCGCCCGTATCCATCGGCTGCGGCAGCGGCTGTCGGCGCAGGCCGAGCAGGACGAGGCAGGAAACGCAGTGAGGGGCACCCGATGAGTCACCTACGCGAGGCACTGCGTCAGCGTATCGAGCGCGATTGTCTAAGCGAGGAGCGCCTGTCGGCCTTGGAAGCTCTGCAAGCTCGGATCAAGCGACCGGTGCCAGCCACCGCTCTTAACCCTGGTCCTGCTTCGACTCAGCATCAGCCAGGGCGCAGAGGCCGATGGGCTCTGGCCGCACTGCCGCTAGTCGTCGTGCTGCTGGTCGTTCTCTGGTGGTGGCAGTTCCCACCTCCGGAGCAGTCCGAGGCCACGCGGATGGCGCAGATCGCCGATGAGGTCGCGGGACAGCACCTGCACCTGAAGCCGCTTGAGGTGGAAGCGGCCGACCTGAATCAGGTGCGCAGGTATCTCAGCCAGCTCGACTTTCGCCCGCTCGCGAGCGACGCGCCAGCGCTGGCCGATCTCAGCCTGCAGGGCGGGCGATACTGTTCGATCCAGGGCGTCCCCGCCGCCCAACTGCGTCTTCGCCCCGACGCGAGCCACGGTGAAGCGAGCGGTGCAGGCGATGGGGTGCAGACACTGTATCAGGCCCGCTACGAGCCCGAGCGCCATGGCCCCCTGCCCGACCGCGACCGCGGCGAAGAGCCGGGGCGGCTTCGCGCGCGCGGGCTCACCGTGCTGCTGTGGGTCGAAGGCGGTGTCGTATTCGCTTTAGTGCGCGACGATTGAATCGACTGCTCATTCCACCGGCGCATGCAGCGACGGTGTGGACTTCCTCGCCGCAATCGGAGGCTCAAGAGAGGGCTCGCGCAGTGGCTCAAGCGGACTAGGCCGTGGACTGCGCTCGGACTCCCGCACCACGCCCATCTGATCGCGCGGCCAACTGAGGGCTGCAACGATCTGCCGCTCGGACTCCGGATAGAACTGATCCAAGCCGATCGTCCGCCCATCGGCCTGCACCAGATGGGCATGGAAGCGCCGCAGCTCTCGCGGGCTGCGCACGCCACAGGCATGGGCGATGATGCCGACCTCTTTGGAGAGGTTCTGCACATAGGCCGCCACACGCACGGCCTTGGTCGGTGAATGCAAGCCGCGTTGGAACTTGCGCTGATGGGTGGTAATCCCGGTCGGGCAGGTATTCTTGTTGCATTGCAGCGCCTGGATGCAGCCGAGCGCGAACATGAACCCGCGCGCCGAGGTGATGAAATCCGCGCCGATACAGAGCGCCCAGGCGACATCCGCCGGGGTGATGAGCTTGCCTGAGGCGATCACCCGAATGCGCTCGCGCAGCCCGTATTCGGTCAGCTTGTCGACCAGCATCGGCAGGCTGACGCGCAGCGGCAGGCCCATGTCGTCCATCAACGGCATCGGTGCCGCGCCGGTGCCGCCATCGGCGGCATCCACGGTGATGAAGTCTGGCGCTGAGGCCGCACCGCGCGCATGCACCATGGTCAAGAGCTCATCGAGCCAGCCATAGGCGCCGAGCACCACCTTGAAGCCGACCGGCTTGCCGGTCACTCGGCGCACCCGCTCGATCAGATCGAGCAGCTCGGCGGTGTTGCCGACATCGGGATGGCGATTCGGGCTGATGCTGTCGACCCCAACTGGGATACCGCGGATCTCGGCGATCTCGGGGGTGATCTTGGCCGCCGGCAGGATGCCGCCCTTGCCGGGCTTGGCGCCCTGACTGAGCTTGATCTCGAACATCCGCACCTGCGCATGGGCGGGGACGGCCTGCAGGCGCTCATCGCTGAGGTTGCCGGCCACGTCACGCACGCCGTATTTTGCCGTGCCAATCTGAAACACCAGGTCGGCGCCGCTCTCCAGATGGTAGGGCGAGAGCCCGCCCTCGCCGGTATTGAGCCAGCAGCCGGCCTCGGCCGCGCCCTTGCCCAACGCCTCGAGCGCCGGCTTGGAGATGGCCCCATAGCTCATCCCGGAGACATGAAACAGCCCGGCGGTGGTATAGGGCTGCCGCGCAAAGGGACCGATGGTGATCGGCTCCGACGGCACCGCATCCTCGCCCAGGGTCGGGAACGGGCAGTTGACGAAGATCACCTGACCCGGCACCGTCAGGTTACGGGTCGAGCCGAAGGCCACCGTGTTGTCGACATCCTTGGCGGCGCGGTAGACCCAGTTGCGCTGCGCCCGATTGAACGGCAGCTCCTCGCGGTCCATGGCGAAGAAGTACTCCGGCACGCCCGGTGAGGCGGCCATAGACATCGGCCATGAAGGCCGCGCCCTGCTCATGGCGGACGGTGATGAACTGGATCGGGCTGTCGATCAGCGCATCCATCAGGTCGAGGTTCTCCTCACCGGGGATACCGAAGATGTACTCGACACCTTCGTTCTCGAGACAGCGGACAAAGAGCTCAGCGGCACGCATCGGGGACTCCAGGGGTTGAATGGGTCTCGCTAGCAGGCGAGACAGGCTGCCGGCAATGGCTGTCCATCGGTGCCGGGGATCTGGTCGCTAAAGTGCGCGAGGGTCTTCATGCCGATGCCGAGGATCACCTCTAAGACCTGCTGCCGGTCGTAGCCGGCCTGCTCCAGCGCGGCGACTTCGGCCTCATCGACCCGTCCATGCGCCTTGCCCACCGCAGCCACGAACTGCCTGAGCGCCTCCAGGCGTTGATCAGGCAGGCGGCTTCCTGCGCGCAGCGCCGCCGTCAGCTCCGGTGGCAAATCCATCATCTCCGCGAGCAGACCATGGGCACCCATGCAAACGGCGCAGCGGCTCTCGCGAGAGACACTGAGCAGCACCACCTGCTGCTCCTCGCTCGAGAGCGAGGTCTTCTCCAACCAGGCGCCGAGGGCCAGGTAGCCTTGCAGGGACGCCGGCGCCGCCTCGATCGTGCGCAGCGCCTTGGGTAGCTGGCCGAAGCGACGCTCGGCGTCGCTGAGCGCCGGCCTGTCCGGCATGGCGTCTGGCGGTTCTGATGGCGCCTCGGGGTCAAGCATCATTGATGGCATGATCGTCTCCCGATCTCGGGGAGGCTGATCACTGTGCCTT
>NZ_JBUDPI010000328.1:0-4210 GCF_054919635.1 Halochromatium sp.
GTCAGCAGTCAGCAGTCAGCAGTCAGCAGTCAGCAGTCAGCAGTCAGCAGTCAGCGCTGGGCGCCGATGCACTGATTGCGGTCGGCGCCCAGGGTCGCGGTAAGATTCGTGGTCTAGGGCTTGTCGACAGGATGTCCGTCTTAGCTAGCGAGACCGTAGCCAATCCCGATCAGCATGAGAATGACGGCAGCGATAGACAGGATCTCTCCAGCGTTGAGCTGCTTGAGCACGGTAAGATACTTCATGGGAGCGTGCCTCTGCTGTTGATTTTATGGAAGTTTCGGTCAGGTCGCGGTCAGTACAGCTTGATCGCGGCAGCACGGTGAGCGGCTGCATGGTCTTTAGAAGAGACTGAGCCACCCCTTCTCTAGTTTATTAGCATATAGTGGATTAATTGCAATTGCGAGATCGCAATCGCTCCTCTCTGCGGTTGCATTCTTTGACCCGCTTCACATCAAGGTTTAACGCAGGTGGCATCGATGTCGACAGAAGGCTCAGGCCCGGACTCCGCAGCGCTAGTTGCTGGACGGCGGCGGGGGCTTGCTTGGGGGTTGTTGCGTCCTCTCTTGTTTCGTCTCGACCCCGAGCGTGCCCACGGCATCGCGATGGCATTAGCCGCGGGCTGGTCAAAGCGATTCAGCGGCAGGCTTGCGGCGTCCGATCCGGCTCGGGCGCCCTCGCTGCAGGTGAGGGCAATGGGGCTGAGCTTTCCGAACCCAATTGGTCTCGCCGCGGGACTCGATAAGGATGCTCGGGCAGTCCCGCTGTGGCAGCGATTGGGCTTCGGCTTTGTTGAGGTTGGCACGGTCACAGCCTTGCCACAGGTCGGTAATCCTAGACCGCGCCTATTTCGTCTGCCGCGTGATCAAGCGCTGGTTAATCGGATGGGGTTCAACAACGCTGGCGCTGAGGCGATGGCCGTGCGCCTGGCGCGACTGCGTGACCGCGATCTGCTGCAGGTGCCGCTTGGAGTCAATCTGGGCAAGTCCAAGGTGACGCCGCCAGCACAAGCCGCAAACGACTATCAGCGCAGCAGTGCGCTGCTCGCCGAGCTTGCTGATTACTTGGTTGTGAATATCTCAAGCCCGAATACGCCGGGATTGCGCGATCTTCAGACGGTGGGTCAGGTGAGGGCCTTGATGGACGCCGTGCAAGCGCCGAATCAGCGGCTAAGGCAGCCACGGCCGGTGTTGCTGAAGCTGGCGCCCGATCTCGCCGACTCGGATGCCATCGACTGCGCGCAGGCGGCCATTGCAGCCGGCTGCGCAGGCCTTATCCTCACCAACACGACGATTCGTTTCGAGGGTCTTAGCGAGTCCACTGCGGCGATGAGCGGCGGATTGTCTGGGCGACCGTTATTCACACGCAGCACAGCCCTCTTGGCTCTCGTGCGTGAGGCGCTCGGGCCGGACCCGGTCTTGATTGGCACTGGGGGTATCTTGTCGCCAGACGATATCGCTGCGAAGCGTGCAGCTGGGGCTGATCTGGTGCAGCTCTATACCGGGCTCATCTACGGTGGGCCGGGGCTGATTCGGCGCTTGCTGTCAGCGCCCGAGGTGTGCTGGCAATGATCTTCCGGCGATACTTCGGCACTCGAGACGGGCGCATTGGGGGCCTACAATCCGGCACAATACCGGAGAATGACTTTGGTTTGCTCGATGAGGAGCCACAGGATCGATGATAGATACATCTGGAGACGCTCGATTAGATGAGCTCGATACCCCGGTGGACGATCATTTTTCCATCGCTGTGCTGGTGGAGCGCCTGGACGGTGATCAAGAGATTGCGCGCGAGGTCGCTGCGGCCTTCGTCGAAAGCTCGCAAGAGCTGTTGCAGCAGCTAGACGGCGCCATCGCTGCGGGGCGGGCCGATGCCGTACGGCGGAATGCGCATTCAATCAAGGGAGCTGCGGCGAATATCGGCGCCAACGCGCTGGCCGAAACCGCCGCTGAGATCGAGGATGCCGGCCGCGACCAACGGCTAGAGCTGGCTGAGCGTCTGGTGCCACAGCTGCATCGGCGCATCGAGCATGTCTTCGCGGTGCTTAAAGACTGGCTCTAGAGAGGACCCAGCTCTGGTCCACCAATCAGGCCTAACTGTCCGAGACACCAATCCGAGAGGATGACGATGCAGGATCGACCCCAAATCAAGACCGCGCTGCCGAAGCGTCGATATCAGATTGGCGATCATGCGGCGACCTTGCTCGGCGAGATCGAGAGTAACGATCAGCGTCAGTATCGGTTCATCCTCGCCTTGGTGCCGATGGGCGAGCAAGAGCCCGTGCTTTACGTCACGAGCGAGCTGGCAGCTTCAGATCGTCGCGGCGAAGGTGCTTATGACTTGCGGGTGGTCAGCGAAGGGCTAACCGATGTCGTGGATACCGCAGACCGTTGGGAAAGTCTTGATCAGTTCGCAGACCAGGCCGTTGATCTCGCCCAGCAGATACTGGGCCTAAGCAATCATCAGGTGATCAAGCTCATGTGAGCCTGGGCTCACTCGGAGCCGCCGTGCCCTCGTCTGGTGCTGAGAGGAGCAATGTGTCGAGCTCGGCGCGCTTGCTGTCGCGGCGGTGGCGCAGCGTCAGCTCGGTGGCACGGTTGTCTTCCATGGCCTGCTGCAATTGCTCGGCCCCGACCTCTAACACGCTCAGCTGGCCACGCTGCTCGCCGAGCGCCTTCTGCAGGGGCGCCAGCGAGCGCTCGGCTCGGCGGATGGCGCGCTGCAGCTGGGCCGCGCGCCGGCCCGAACGCCCGAGACGGGCGAAAGCGCCGGTGGCAGCAGGTTGACCTCGGAGGCTTGCAAGATCGCCGCGTAGCCGATCCAATGTCGGCTGCTTGGCATTGACCTCGGTCTCCAGCGCTTCGATCGATTGCGTGCATCCGCGGATTGCGTGCTCGGTCTCGGCCAGTTCGCGGGCCAAATGGAGCTGATGCTCGTTGTGGGTGACAAGCTGCTCGCGCTGCTGATCGAGCTCACGCTGCAGCGTCTGGAGCAGTTGCTCTCGCTGCTCATGTGTCGCCTTGGCCTTGGCCGTGGCCTGCTGTTCAGACTCCCGCTCGAGCTGCAGTTTGTCGCGCTCGCGCTGCAGCTTGGCTTCATCGTCAAGCCGCACCCCCATCTGCTCCAGACGCATCTCGAGCTCGCGCTCACGCGCTGCAAGCTCCGACTCGCGACGGCGCCGCTCGAGCGCGAGCTGATGATCGACCCCTTCACGTCGACGGCTGAGCAGCTCGCGCTCATGCGCTTGATCAGCGTCCATGCGGGCGAGACTCCGTTGTGCCTCGACCTCAGTGCGGTGGCTGGCGACAAAGGCCTTGGGGTCGCGCTGCCATTGCCGCCAACGGCGAGCAAGCTCGACTGGTGTGAGACGACGCGCTGGGTCATCGTGGTGCTCGAAGCCGGGAATATCCGCCAGACCACCGTCGAGATACTTGCGATACTGATCCTGGATGGTCTCACTGTAATAGGCCTGTACCCCAGGTGGCTCGAACAGCTTGAGTGCGATTAGGGCGAAGAACAGGATGCCAAGTGCGGCTTGTGCAAATCCTTCCACGGTCTCGAAATGAGGAACGCCCTGCTCTGCGGGGCTCTGCCGTAGTGCGTTGAGTGCCTTGGATTGCGCGGCGAAGGTCAGTGTTGGCGGCACGGCCGGCGGCTGCTCGGCTTCGACCTCGGCGGCAATGCGATCAAGCAGGACTTGCTGCTCGGCTCGCAGCTCAGCCAAGGCAGCATTAAGACGATCAAGTCGTTGCTGGAGATCGCTGATGCTCGCCTCGATGGGGGCTAGGCGCTCGTTGAGCTCGGCACGCTTGCTAGCGAGGGTGTCTGCGAGCAGTTCCGCGCGGGCATTCCATTTGCGCGCCTCTGGACCGTATCCTTCAGGTCGGCCTTCGCGCCCGAGTACCTCGTCACCGACACGTCGGCGCGCTTCGGCTAGGTCTTGAGTCAGGACTTGGATCTCGGGCTGATACTCAGCGCTCAGCTGGTCCCGGCGCTCGCGCTCGGCGTCGATCTCCTGTTGGACGGTGCTGATCTGCTTCTCGAGGTCCTGGATGCGAGCGCGATAGCTAGCGCCCTGCTGCGCGGCGCGGATCTCGACCTGCTGATTGAGCTCACGAGCGCGCTCATCAAAGTAGCGCTCGACTTGGGCCTGATGCCAAGTGGCGATGTCATCGGCGCGGATCAGCTTCTCGACGAAGGGCGCCGTGAC
>NZ_JBUDPI010000329.1:0-4209 GCF_054919635.1 Halochromatium sp.
GTCCATTTCTCGGCCCCGGATCTGGCGTTGACCCAGCTCGCCGTCGAGCTGGTCACAACGCTGCTGCTGGTGCTGGTACTGGCCTTGCTGCCGCGCAGTGCCAGCCAACCGATGACCAACTGGAGACGCAGACGCGACCTGTTCATCGCAGCCCTGGTGGGAGGCTCCAGCGCAGCACTCACCGCCAGCATGCTGCAGCATCAATGCCTCGGGAGTGGCGAATGGTACCTGCGGCTCGCCGAGCCAGCCGCGGGCGCCGCCAACGCGGTGAACGCGATCCTGGTGGATTTCCGGGCCTTCGATACCTTGGGCGAGATCACTGTGTTGACCATCGCCGCGGCGACCCTGATGGTGCTGCTTGCTGACCTGCAGCTGAGCCCGCTCCAACGCCTGAGCGGGCAGGGGCGAGAATCGACCCATCCGCTGCTGTTCGCCATGGTGTCGCGCCCCGTGCTGCCGGCAGCGCTGATGCTGGCCGCCTTCTTGCTGCTGCGTGGCCATCAGGCGCCTGGCGGTGGCTTCGTCGCCGGACTCGTCATTGGTACCGCGTTGATTGTGCAAGAGAGCGCCAACGGACGCGCCTGGAGTGAGCGACGGCTTCACGCGAGCACACAGCCGCTGATCGGTGGTGGTCTCCTGCTCGCGCTGGCCACCGGTCTTGGGCCGCTGCTCTTTGGACGACCCTTATTTACCACCGCGCACTGGCATGGCAGCCTGCCGTTCCTCGGCGAGCTGACATTGACAAGTACGCTGGTGTTCGACGTCGGCGTGATGATGATCGTCAGCGGGATGCTGCTGCTGGTGCTGGATGGTCTCGGGCGCGTCGGTGCGAAGGGTGCTAAGGGGGTTCAGGAGGCTAAGGGTGCCAGCAGTGAAAGCAGCGCCAGCAGTCAGGATGCGGCGGGGCGAGGTGCGAGGACTCAGGAGCCTGTCGGCGCAGCTGACCCCGATGATGGCGAGCCACCTCCGAGGAGCGACTGATGCTCTGGCTCTTCGCAGGCAGTATCGGTTTGTTGATGGGTGCGGGGGCCTATTTGGTGCTGCGCGCGCATGGCTTCTCGGTCGTGCTCGGGCTGATGCTGCTGACCTACGCGACCAACCTGTTCGTCTTCGCCTCGGGAGGACTCCAGGTCGGACAGGCGCCGGTGAAGGCACCCACGCAAAGCGGCGGCAACGCGATCGAGCTCATGGCCGATCCGCTCCCCCAAGCGCTGGTCCTCACCGCCATCGTGATCGGCTTCGCGATGACGGCCTTGGTCCTGGTACTGGTCTTGCGCGCCTTATCCGACCTCGGCTCCGAGCGCGTTGACGCCCAACCCGATCAATCCCGATCCGGCGAGGAGGAGCGGTGAGCCTGCTACTGATCCTGCCTCTGGCGCTACCGCTCGGCCTCGGGGCTTGGCTATTCGCCCGCTCAGGGATGCCGCTTCGCCAGCAGCGCCGGCTCAGCCTGATCGGTGCCCTCGGTCAGCTCGGTGTGGCAGTCGGGCTGCTGGCACTGACCGCGGAGGGGCAGATCGCAGCGACCCTGATCGGAGACTGGCCGGTGCCCTATGGCATCGTGCTGGCTGCCGATCGACTCTCGGCGCTGATGCTGAGCCTCACCAGCGCCCTCGCCTTGGCGGCACTTGCGCACCTGTCTTGGAGCGCCGGCACCCAAGAAGGCAACGGCCGTCACTTCCATGCACTTCTGCAACTGCAGCTGTTCGGTCTCGCCGGCGCCTTTCTCACGGCCGACCTCTTCAATCTCTTCGTGTTCTTCGAGGTCCTGTTGATCGCCTCCTATGGACTCCTAGTCCAGGGCGGCGGTCCCGCGCGCAGCCGCGCAGCCTTGCACTATGTCGTGCTGAATATGGTCGGCTCGAGCCTGTTCTTGATGGGCGTGGCCTCGATCTATGCCGTAGCCGGCACCTTGAGCCTGGCGGAGCTGAGCAATCGTCTGACCGAGCTCGCTCCAGACCAGGCTCCCTTGGCCGGCGCCGGTCTGCTGCTGCTGATCGGCGCCTTCGCGCTGAAGTCGGCCTTGGCCCCCTTGCATGCCTGGCTGGTCCCGGCCTACAGCGCGGCGTTGGCGCCTGTGGCAGCGCTGTTCGCGATCATGACCAAGGTCGGTGTCTATGCCCTGCTCCGCCTGTTCGCCGTGATGCCGAGCGGCGATGCGCTCAGCAGCGCCGCTTTGGCTGAGCTGCCACTCGGCAGGCTGCCTATCCAGACAGTCGTCACCACCGGGGCACTACTGACGCTGGCTGTTGGCGCCATCGGTGTGGTCGTTGCCACCGAGCTGCGGACCATGGTCGCCTATCTGATCCTGGTCTCGGTCGGCACGTTGCTGGCCGCTGTTGCCGTCGGTACCGCTGAGGGTATTGCCGCCGGTCTCTACTATCTGATCCATACCACCCTGATCACGGCGGGGCTGTTCCTGCTGATCGACGTGATCAGTCGGGGCCGTGAGCAAGGTTCCCGACTCCAGCCCGCCCAGCAGCCGCCCGCGGCCGCTTGGCTGGGTGCGCTATTCCTGCTCGGCGCCCTGGCCATCGCGGGCCTGCCACCGTTGAGCGGATTCATCGGCAAGGCATTGATCTTGGACGCCGTGCAAAGCGCAAGCGGGGACACATCGGGGCTGCATCCCGATTGGACGCTAAACTGGACCGCCATACTAGGCTCCAGTCTGCTTGTCGTGATCGGACTGTCGCGCGCTGGGATGGCGCTCTTCTGGCAAGGGAAGCCCTCTGCAAGCGTTGCCGACGGGCGCGGCGCTTATGCGCCAGCCGCGGCCGTGCTGCTCGCTGCCAGCCCGTTGTTGATGCTCCTCGCCGCGCCGATCGCTGACTACAGCCAGACGCTCGCGTTACAACTCCTGGACGGCGAGGACTACATCACCGCGATCAAGGAATTGAAGCCGGTGGACCCACCCGTGGCCCCGCTCAAGGAGACCCATTCAGTGGTCCTTGGAGGTCCGCCATGAGGCGCCTCGTTGGACCACTGACCCGCCATCCGCTGGCGGCCTTGTCCCTGACGCTGCTTTGGTTGCTCCTGCAAGGCAGCCTTGCGCCCGGCCAGGTCCTGCTCGGGGTCATGCTGGCCTGGGGCATCACCGCGGCTTCAAGCCGCTATTGGGCCGACCGACGCCGGCCGCGTCGCCCGCACCTGCTCGCGCTCTATCTATGGCGCGTCGCGGTCGACGTGGTCATCGCCAACCTGCGCATCGCTGCCTTGGTCCTGACGCCTTCACGCCATCCGCGACCGGCCTTCGTCGAGCTGCCGCTGACGTTGGAGGAGCCCTTTGCACTCTACATCCTGGCGACCACCATCACCCTATCGCCGGGCTCACTCTCGGCCGATCTCAGTGACGATCGGCGCGTACTCTTGTTGCATCTGCTCGATGCGCCCGATCCGGCCGATGCCGCCATCGAATGCGCAAAGATCAAGCACCGTTATGAACACCTCCTGCTGGAAGTCTTTCCATGACCATCCTAGATCTCGCCATTGGTGCCGCACTCGCGATGCTCAGTCTGGCGCTCCTGCTCAATCTCTGGCGTGCCCTGCAGGGCCCGGACCTACCCGACCGCATCCTGGCACTGGATACCCTCTACACCAACAGCATCGCGCTGTTGGTGCTGCTCGGTATTCAATTCCACAACATGCTGTATTTCGCCTCGGCGCTGCTGCTAGCCCTGCTCGGCTTCATCGCCACCGCCGCGCTCAGCCGCCATCTGCTGCGCGGCAAGCTGATCGAATAGACATCATCACAGGAGGACACTGAGGATGCTGACCGACACCCTCGTCGCCGCACTCATCCTGCTTGGGGCCGCTTTCACGCTGATCGGCTCGATCGGCCTGGCCTCGTTGCCAGACTTCTTCTGCCGTCTGCATGGTCCCACCAAATCGACAACCCTAGGCGTCGGCGGCATGCTCGCGGCCTCGGCGTTGTATTTTGCTGCTCAGGGGGCAACCACCCATCCGACAGAGCTGCTCGTCGCGCTGTTCTTATTCATGACAACCCCCGTCAGCGCACACCTGCTCGCCAAGGCCGCCTTGCGTCTGCGGCTCGACTCGTTGGCACCAGTACCTGAGCGCTTTCGGCAGGAGCGGACCGATGGCCGCGACTCCGCGCCTGCTCCTCGAGCCAGCGGTGGAGCCAGCCGTCGAGCCAGTGAACAAGTTATACCCAAAGCACGCTAATTGACGGCACGACGTAGCGGAGGGTCG
>NZ_JBUDPI010000033.1:0-19084 GCF_054919635.1 Halochromatium sp.
GATTGGTGCGAGGGTCTGCTAGCGCTCGACGTCCAACGCCTTATCCCGCTTTGATCAACCTGACGAGACCACTGACGATGAAGCCTGCAAGTCTCTGCCGGGGCCCTTTCAAGGCCCACTCTGGGAGCGTGGCGCTCCTTATGCTCTCTACGATCAGCAGTGGGTTGTGCGCCGAATCAGCGCCACCCGATCCGACAGCGATGCCAGCGTACCTCCAGCTACACCGTGATGTCCTGATCAACGCCGATCTCTGGGATGACCAGCCCCGTATTCTCGCCGCTGGCTATGGCTTCGAAGGCATCCAGGGTATCCCTGGTCTCTTGTCAGCCGCTGATCTACCGGCTGCGGTCGCGGCTGGTGCCGGGGTCAATCTCGATTGGGCGGCATTGGACCCCGTGCCGCCGTTACGCAATCTCACCTCTGGAGCCAGTCCGATCGGGATCGCGGTGGCAGGCTTCGGCGCCATGCCGCTCTTCGCCGATGCGATGCCGATCGAGTTCAGCTGGCCGTTACTGCCGAGCACGGTCTCGGCCACGGATATAGCGATCCACCTGAACACAGGTGCGGTGGTGACGCCGGTTGCGGCAGCGCTCAATCCCAATTACGACCTCAATGAGCGTCATGTGATCGTGGTGTTTGGCCAGTTCGGTAATCGGCTTGCACCCGGAGAGCCGGGCGCAATCTATCCGGAGAGCATCGAGATCGTCGCTGACGCAACGCCGCTCACCGCTGTCGGCCCGGATGGACCCCTGTCGATCGTGGGCCTGACGCAGACGAGTAGTAATCCCTATGTCGCAGGTCCCTCGCTCGTTGGGGCGAAGCTGAGTCGGTTCTCGCCAGTCGGGGATTTCCCGCCGCCAGCGTTGGCCAACGCTTTCCCGAACGATGCCTTCTCGCTCTATGGGTCAGAGGCGCAATTCCGCTTGCGGCTGTTCACCTCAGGCGGTTTTTCACCGGATGGGGTCAGTGGCTTGCTGCCGGACGATTTCGAGCGCTTCTTCCGGCTGCATGCGGTGGATGCTGAGGGTCGCTGGGTCCTGATTAGCCAATCCGGGCTGCACTATGATCTTGGAGATGGTGGGCTTGAGGTCGTCGGCCTGGCCGAGGTCGGTGCGCCGACCGATGGTCCGGCCGATCGTGCCTATTATGTCGAGGATCACGACAACTACTTCGATATCGTGCTCAAAGGCGATGCGAGTGCAGTAGCACGCCTGACGGCCGTCGAGATTCCGACCTCCGCGGTGCCCGGCTACCTCGACCTGTACAACCCCGGTGGACCAGGGCGGACGCCTGACCCGAATACGCGTTACACCAAGCCAGCCCTTGCGGAGCTCGAGCCCATTCGGATCAGTCTGGATGATCCCGATACGGTTAGCTATGCGGCACAGCGGTTGGATGCCTATGATGCCGATGACGACCTGTCAGTGGTGTTTCGACTACGCGACCCGGCAGGGCCGGACCGTTTCACCAGTAGCTCGATCACCGCACAAGACTGGGTTGAGGAAGGACTGGACGTCGTCGGTGTGGATTTTGCCAACGAGGCCGGTCGTCCCGGGGTCAGTGATGTCTGGGCGTTCTGGCATCCCGAGAGCGGTGACCGGGTCTATACGCTGGACCCGGTGCTGCAGACCGCTTTGTCGACGTCGGGCAGTGGCTGGGTCGATGAGGGGCGTGCCTTCGGGGCCTTTGCCACAGCACAACCGGGCGCTGTACCGGTCTACCGTTTCGTTGATCGACGCACCGGTTGGTCCTACTACACGGCCGATCTTGGGGAAGGCTACAGCTTTCCCGGTTATGCGGGAGCCGCAACCACTGGAGACCTTCTGTTCTTCAAGCCCAACCGACCGGATGATGGGCCGAATGCCAATCAGCCAATGGGGGTCGCTTATGCCGGGGTGGCATGGTACGCCGCCGATCTTCGTCCCGGAATGCGTCTGCGTTAGCAGGGCGCCTTGGCCGCTCATCGGTGCCCTTGGCCGGGGAGAGCGATCGCCGCGCTTTGTGCGTCGTGGCGATCGCTCAGAGGGTGAGAACAGCGTCTCAGTTAGACCAGCACGCCTGGCGCGAAGCTGTAGCTGTCGATGATATTGACGTAGTTGGCGCGTTCGAAGTCCGCCGGATTCGGCACGGTAAGAGCGCTGACGCGACCACGAATATCGGCGATCGACTCGAAGCTCTGCTCTTCCATCCAGCGCGTGATCCCGTCGAGGATTCGCGCGACCTGGGGGGCGCCGTTCTTGAGCAGGGTGCTGCAGAGATGAACCGCATCGGTGCCGGCAAGGAGCAGTTTGATGGCGTCATCGGCGGTGTGGATACCGCCAGTGGCCCCGATCGAGAGCCCATCGATACGACCGTAGAGGATCGCGATCCAGCGCATTGCCAGTAGCGCTTCCGCAGAGGTGGAGGGATGCAGGCTTGGCTGTAGCCGCAGGCTATCGGTATTGATGTCGGGCTGATAGAAGCGGTTGAACAGCGAGACGCCGTCGGCGCCGGCCTCGGCGAGACGCTGCACCATGTTGCCGACCGAGCTGAAGCTCGGTGAGAGCTTCATATTGATCGGGATGCTGATCTGGTTCTTGAGGAGGCGCAGGATCTCGAGATAGCGCTCTTCGACCTGGCTGCCATCGAGGTTGATGTCGGCTGCGACATAGTAGACGTTCAGCTCGAGTGCGTCGGCACCGGCTTGCTCGATCTCCTTGGCGTGCTCGATCCAGCCGCCTGGGGTTACACCGTTGAGGCTGGCGATCACTGGGATGTCCAGGGCTACCTTGAGCTGGCGCAGGTTCTCGAGGTAGTTGTCGAGGCCGGTGCTGAAGTCGTTCCAATCGGGGATGATGCTCTCACCGATCTCGGCGAAACCGGTGTCCTGCTGATGCAGGAAGCGGTTCATGGTCTCGGTCTCGGTGGTGACGGCCTCCTCGAACAGCGAATACATGATGATCGCCGAGGCGCCGTGATCCTCGAGCTCCTTCGCTTGCGAGACGCTCTTCGAGAGCGGCGAGGAGGAGGGCACGATCGGGTTTTTGAGCTCGAAGCCGAGGTAGTTGGTGGTTAGGTCCATAGGGATTCTCCGGGGCGAAGGTCATCGTCGGGTGCCTGCGCTCGCGAGGGGTCAAGGCCCCTCGCGCGCTGACAGCGTTCAGGATCTCACTCGGCGTTTGCGGGCTTCTCCGCCTTCTGCCAGGCCAGACGTGCCAGCTGCTCATAGAGCGAGTACTGGCTCTCGACATGCTTCTGCGCCAGCTTCAGGAAGCGCTCGGCATCCGGATGGGTCCGGTTGAGCACGCTGAAGCGGGTCTCGCTGGCCAGATAGTCCCGATACGGGATGCTCGGCGCCTTGCTGTCCATGTGCAGCGGATTCTCACCCTTCTCGACCTTGCGCGGATCATAGCGGAACAACGGCCAGTGGCCCGAGTTGACCGCCATGTCCTGCTGGCGCAGGTTGTTCGACATGTCGACGCCGTGCGCGATGCAGGGCGAGTAGCAGATCAACACCGACGGACCGGGGTAGGACTCGGCCTCGAGGAAGGCGCGGATGGTCTGCACGTCCTTGGCGCCGAAGGCGATCTGCGCGACATAGACGTTCTCGTAGGCCATCGCCATCATGGCCAGGTCCTTCTTAAAGGTCGGCTTGCCGCCCGCCGCGAACTTGGCCACCGCGCCCATGGGCGTCGCCTTCGAGGTCTGGCCACCGGTGTTGGAGTAGACCTCGGTGTCGAGCACCAGCAGATTGACATCGCGCCCGGTCGAGAGGACGTGGTCGACGCCGCCGTAGCCGATGTCGTAGGCCCAGCCGTCGCCACCAACGATCCAGACGCTGCGCTTGACCAGGTTCTCGCAGATGCTGAGCAGGACCCTGGCCTCGCGGCCGTCCATCCCGGCGAGCTTCTCCTTGAGCGCGGCGACGCGCTGGCGTTGCTCGAAGATGCCGGCCTCGCTGCTCTGATCGGCCTTGAGCAGCCCGTCGGCCAGGTCGGTGCCGATCTTGTCGGCGAGCAGCGCGACGTACTCGCGTGCCTGCTCGGTCTGCTTATCGACCGCCATGCGCAAGCCGAGACCGAACTCGGCGGTGTCCTCGAACAGCGAGTTGTTCCAGGTCGGGCCGCGGCCATCGGGGTTGGTGGTGTAGGGCGTGGTCGGCAGGTTACCGCCGTAGATCGACGAGCAGCCGGTGGCGTTGCCCATCAGCATCCGGTCGCCGAACAGCTGGGTGGCGAGCTTGATGTAGGGCGTCTCGCCGCAGCCGACGCAGGCGCCCGAGAACTCGAACAGCGGCTGCAGCATCATCGCGTGCTTGATCTTGCTCGCGTCGAGCTTGGTGCGGTCGTATTCCGGCAATGACAGGAAGAAGTCCCAGCGCGGCACCTCGATGTCGTGGCGCTCCTCGGCCGGGCGCATGTTGAGCGCCTTGCGCTGAGGGTCCTTGCGGTCACGAATCGGACAGACCTCGACGCAGAGCCCGCAGCCGGTGCAGTCATCGGGTGCGATCTGATAACTGATGCGGAACCCTTCCGGGAAGTCCTTGCCCTTGAGCTTGGCGCTCTGGAATCCCTCTGGTGCCTGCGCGAGCTCGTCCTCGGCGAAGACCTTGGAACGGATCGCCGCATGCGGACAGACCAGCGGGCACTTGCCGCACTGGGTGCAGAGGTCCTCTTCCCACTCCGGCAGCTCAAGGGCGATGTTGCGCTTCTCGAAGCGGGTGGTGCCGGTCGGCCAGGTGCCATCGGCTGGCATCAGGCTCACGGGCAGGCTGTTGCCCTTGTTCGCGATCAGGGTCGCGGTGACGCGTTGGACGAAATCGGGCGCGTCGGCAGGGACTACCGGCGGGCGCTCGAACTGGCTGCTGACCGCGCCCGGGATCGGGACCTGGTGCAGCCCATCAAGGGTGGCATCGATCGCGGCGTAGTTGCGATCGAGCAGACGCTGGCCCTTCTTGCCGTAGGTCTTCTTTACCGCGTCCTTGATCTTCGCAATCGCCTCGTCCTTCGGCAGGATGCCGGAGATGGCAAAGAAGCAGGTCTGCATGATGGTGTTGATGCGCCGCCCCATGCCGGTCTTCTCGGCGATGTCGTAGGCGTCGACGACGTAGAGCTTGATGTCCTTATCGATGATCTGCTGCTGCATCGATTTCGGCAGATCGTCCCAGACCTTGTCAGCCGGCGTTGGTGAGTTGACCAGGAAGGTCGCTCCGTCCTTGGCCTTGTCGAGCATCTCGTAACGGGTCAGGAAGGTCGGCTGATGGCAGGCGACGAAACTGGCCTCACCATCGCCGATCAGATAGGTGCTCTTGATCGGGTTGGGCCCGAAGCGCAGGTGCGAGATGGTCACCGCGCCGGCCTTCTTGGAATCGTACTCGAAGTAGCCCTGGCCGTAGTTCGGCGTCTCCTCGGAGATGATCTTGATCGAGTTCTTGTTGGCCGAGACGGTACCGTCGGAGCCGAGCCCGTAGAAGACGCACTCGGTGACGCCTTCGCCCGCGGGCTTGAAGGCCGGGTCCCAGTCCAGGCTCGTGTGACTGACGTCATCGATGATGCCGATGGTGAACTTGTTCTTCGGCTTGTCCTTGGCCAGCTCGTCGAACACCCGCTTGACCATCGCCGGGGTGAACTCTTTCGACGAGAGTCCGTAGCGCCCGCCGACGATGCGCGGCATGGTCGCCATGCTGCCCTCGCCAACGGCTTCGGCCAGCGCCGTGACCACATCCAGATAGAGCGGCTCGCCATTGGAGCCCGGCTCCTTGCAGCGATCCAGCACGCCGATGGTCTTGACCGTGACCGGCAGGGCCTCGAGCAGGTGCGCCTTGCTGAACGGCCGGAACAGCCGGACCTTGATCAGGCCGACCTTCTCGCCCTGCGCGGCCAGCGCCTCGACTGCCTCCTCGGCGGCGCCGGTGCTGGAGCCCATCAGCAGGATCACGCGCTCGGCGTCCTCAGCGCCGACATACTCGAACAGCTTGTATTGGCGCCCGGTCAGCTCGGCGAGCTGATCCATGCGCTTCTGCACGATCTCCGGCACCGCGGCATAGAACGGATTCACCGTCTCGCGGCCCTGGAAGTAGACGTCCGGGTTCTGGCTGGTGCCGCGAATGATCGGATGATCCGGATTCATCGCCCGCTCGCGATGGGCCTTGACCAGGTCCTCGTCGATCATTGTGCGGATCTGCTCGTGCGAGAGCTTCGCGATCTTGTTGACCTCGTGCGAGCTGCGGAAACCGTCGAAGAAGTGCAGGAAGGGCACCCGCGACTCGAGCGTCGAGGCCTGCGCGATCAACGCAAAGTCCATGACCTCCTGCACCGAGCCGGAGCAGAACATCGCATAGCCGGTCGAGCGGCAAGACATCACGTCGGAATGGTCACCGAAGATCGACAGGCCCTGGGCCGCCAGCGAGCGCGCCGAGACATGGAACACCGCCGGACTCAGCTCACCAGCGATCTTGTACATGTTCGGGATCATCAGCAGCAGACCCTGCGAGGCGGTGAAGGTGGTCGACAGGGACCCCGCCTGGAGCGCGCCATGGATGGTCCCGGCGGCGCCGGCCTCACTCTGCATCTCGATGACACTGGGGACCGTGCCCCAAAGGTTCTTGACCCCCAGCGAGGACCATTCGTCCGCCCATTCGCCCATGTTGGATGAGGGCGTGATGGGATAGATGGCGATGACCTCGTTGGTCAAATGTGCGACGTAGGCGGCGGCTTCATTGCCGTCGACGGTGACCATATGCTCTTGCGACATCGTGTTACCACGTTGGATAGGTGATGGGTGCTCCGGCCATGGCGCCAGGCGAGACGCGACCTTGGTCCCCAGAAATCGCCCGCTAGCGAGCGTCAGTTGCGAGCCCTTCTTGGGAAACCTGTGTGCCGGCTCGGCCGGAGACGGGAAACTCGGCGGAACTATAGCGAGATTCTTACCTTCACCGGATGATCTGGATTCAAGAACCTTAAGGAATTCAACGCGAGCATGATCCGGGTCAGGAAACTGAGGCGATTGATTCCCAATATCTCGGGGACCTGCTCGGACCCTTTCGGTCTAGGTCAAATCTTATTATTGATTAACACCTTGACGGTGGGGTTTTGGGTGTCGATCATCCGCGGCTTGTGGAGCCAGACGGGGTTGGCCTTGGGCTGTTGGCGAACGCGCGCCTGGCTATAATCGCCGGATGACTCTCCCCCTGACACCGGAGCGCGCGATCGCCTTGCGGCGTATGACCGAGGCCGATCTCACCGAGGTCATGCAGGTCGAGTGTGAGGCCTATGCGGTGCCCTGGACCGAGGGCATCTTTCGCGACTGTTTGCGTGCGAGCTATTACTGTCTGGTCGCCGATCGGGCGGGACGCTTGATCGGGCATGCGGTGATGTCGGTGGCCGCGGGTGAGTGCCATATCCTGAATCTCTGCGTGGCGCCGAGCCACCAAGGCCGTGGGCTTGGACGGCAAATGCTGCGGCGAGTGCTCGCGCTGGCGCGTCAGCGTGAGGCGGATACCGCTTTCCTCGAGGTGCGGGCATCAAACCAGGGCGCGATTCGGCTCTACCAGGCTGAGGGGTTTGATGAGATCGGCCTGCGCAAGGGTTATTACCCCAGTTCCGATCCAAGTGCTGATCCGAACCGAGACGGCCGCGAAGACGCGGTGCTGATGGCGCGTGCGTTGTAACCGGCAGTTAGACGGATCGTTTCCCTGATTGCCAGTCAACGATTACCGCCTTCGGCTCACTCAAGGGCTGAAGCAATGTCGGTTTGGGGGAAATCGTCACCCTTGTAGAGCAAGGGTCGATCCGTGCTCCTTGCCAAGGCGTATGCGAAGCAATCGCCAAAATTGAGACCCGCGGGATGCATGCCCTTGACATAGTCCAAGTAGGCCTGACGAGCGATCTCGGCCTGTTCACGGGTGACCGGGGCAACCTCAACCCGGGCCTTGGCCATCAAGGCGTCGAGCTGCCTGCTGGCAGCAGGTCCGAGCTGTTTGTCGATCACAATGCCGGCTTCAAGAAAGTTGGCTGCGGACATCCTCCGTTGATCCGCACCGGCAATCGCGTCCGCGAAGCGGGCCGCGTCATTCTCGGCGAACAGGATCGCCAGCTCGGCGGAGGTGTAGATGATCACCCCGGCAATCCGGAGTCGTCGTAGAGAAGCTCGCCATGGTTGGTGGTGTCGCGACGGCCATAAGCGGCGCAGCGCTTCCCGATGGCCTGAAGGTCGTTCGATAAGCTGTGACGATCGCGTTCCCGGCGGGCGCGTTCCAGGCGTTCATGCAGTGCGACGATGACCGCCCTTGTCTTGGACTCGCCGGTCAAGCAAGCCAACTCCGCAACCAAGGCATCGGCCTCGGGACTATTGATATTCAGCGACACAACAATTCTCCATTTGCAGACAATAACGCTGTCTTTCTACCCTCTGTGCTTAGAATAGAGCAAACCAACCTTGGTCTTGTCAACGTCCATTCAGGCATCCGTTGCCTTCAGCTCGTCGTGTGTCTGAAGGTTCACTTGAATGCTCATTCATGGACGTCTCTTCCTGTGGTCCTCGGCATTCGTCTTGTGAGCTCGCTTCTATGGCGCTGCTGTTGCCGCTTCGAGCGGCTGCATCGCGCGCTCGAACTCCCCGGGATTCAGATACTGGATCACGACGCCACCATCGGGGTCGCGGGCGATGTCGAGCCCCTTATCCGGATAGAGCCAGTGCACCACGCCGCGCTCTTCGGTGAGCTTGCGCTCGGGCTCGCCGAAACGGCCGACGATGTCTTCGGGGCGGAGGCTCTTCCAAGGCAGATAGGTGATCGAGCGGATCGGCGCCTCAGTGAGTCTAGCGGCGTCCTCGGGGTCGAGCTTGACCTTTCGGCTGCCGCTCGCGAGCTTGCTGGCGCGCAGGCCGCGATCGTACATCGCGGCGAGCTGCTCCTGCGGCACCGCCAGTGAGGCCACCCAATCGGCCTTTAGATTGCTGAGCAGGATGTTGTCGAAATAGGCTTCGACGGTGAAATCAGCGTCAGGGGCATCAGGCTTGGTCTCAGCAAACAGGTTGAGCTTGCCTTCCTCACCGAGCAAGCTGCGCAGGTCAGCGAGCGTGCTCTCGCCGAGCGTCAAACCAAACACTTGCAGCTGGCCGCTTGGGGTGCGGGTAATGTCCCATGGGTAGAGCTTGACGCCGGCACGTTGGTCGGGGAAGGCCGAGAGCAGCATCCAGATACCGATGAAGGCGAGGAGGGCACCGGTCAGCACCGAGAGCAGGATCTTGCGGTCCATTAGCAGTCGCTCATGCGTTTAGCATTCAGGATGTCAAGCGATGACGCATGCATCGCTGAAGCTCATGCATCACTAATCAGGGCGGCGACGACCCGCCGACCCTCACCGGCGAGGATGTTGTAAGTGCGGCAGGCGGCGCCGGTATCCATGATCTCGATGCCGATGCCTTGCGCTAGCAGGCTGGCATAGAGCGCAGGGTCCGGGAAACGCTGGCGGGCGCCAGTGCCAAGCACGACGACCTGTGGCGCTAGCTCGGCAATGGCCTCGAAGTGCATCGGCTCCAACTGCTCGAACTGCGCCGGACCCCAGTCGGTCAGCACCCGCCCAGCGGTTAGCGCGAGTGTGCCGCTGTAGTGCCGGCCTTGGATACGCACCTGGCCTGGCTCATGGGCCTCGATCAGCGGCCCTGCATCGGTCTCGAACTCGGAGAATTTCATCGACGCGACAGTAACCGAGGACAGCGCTCAAGACAAGCCAGCTCAGCCTAAGCCCTGGCATCCGCAACCGAGATGCGCCAAGCACGGCGTCTGATGAACAGTATCCGTCGGCGGCCGTCCTTGGCGGTTGCCAAAAGCCTCAGCCCAGCACCGGCGTGCTTGGGCCAACGGCCGGAGCTGCGGGCCGCAGTGCCTCTCCCTTATCGAAGGTGTTCTCCATGAACTCGAGTGCGCTGCGCTTGGTGCGGATGAAGTGCGTCTCGTCGAGCAGTGCGAACAGTCTGCCGCGTCTTAGGGTCTCGTAGACTTGGGTCTTGAGGCTCGAGAAGTAGAGCTCGACACCGTTATCGCGGAAGGTCTCGATCACATCGCGCAAGCGCTCTTCGCCAGTGACGTCGATATCGTTGATGCCACTGCCGTCGATCAGGACGGCGCGCGCCTGCGGGTTCTTGGCACGCGCCTCGAGCAGGACGTCTTCGAAACGCGAGGCATTGACGAAGTTGAGCGAGCCGTCAAAGCGCACAACAATGAAGTTGTTGCCGATTGGCTCCAGCTCGTTGGTACTGACTCCAGCCAAACTGCCATCGGGTCGACGGCCGAGGATATCGGTGCGCGGCTGCATGGTGCGCACCAGGAACAGCACGATGGCGAGTCCCGCGCCGAGCAGGATTCCATTGGCCAGTTGTGGCGCCATCGCCAGCGTGGCAAGGAAGGTGATCAGACCGACCAGGGCCTCTTGCCGTTCGATCTCCCAGGCCCGCATCAGAGAGCGCACGTTGATCAGTCCGAACACGGCCATCATCACGATGACCGCGAGCACGGCTTGTGGTAGGTGGTAAAGCAACGGCGTCAGGAACAGCAGCACCAACATCACCGCGATAGCGCTGATGATCGCGAACAGCCCGGTCTTGGCGCCGTTCTTGGCAGCAACCGCCGAGCGTGAGAATGAGCCGCTGACGGTATAGGAGCTAAAGAAACTGCCGACGATGTTGGCCAGCCCCTGGCCGACCAGCTCCTTGCTCGTATCGACCCGCTCACGGGTTTGGGCAGCGATGGCTTTGGAGATCGAGGTCGCTTCCATGAAGCCGATCAGCGCCATGACCAATGCCGATGGGAGGAGAGTCCAGAAGAAGTCCATGCGCATCTCCGGCATCTGGAAGCTCGGCAGGCCTGCCGGTATCGTACCGACCACGGCACCGCCGCCCCGCATCTTGACCTGATCGCCATCGACCTTGCTGATGCGCCAGGTGTGGCCGTCGGCCTCGACATTAGCCGGCACGGCGCCGTGGCGGTAGAACAGGTCACGGCCATCCTCGGTCAGCACATGCTCGAATCGCAGGTTATGCAATGCAACCTGGCGCTCATTATTGGCGAGCTTGCGCTGATTCATCTCCCGGGTCAGCACGCGCAGGTCGGCCTCCAACAGCGCCAGCTCGGCAAAGCGATTGGGGTCATCGGCGGAAACCAGCTTCCGTAGGTCCTGATTGATACGGGCCGTGGTCACGCCGAGCGAGTCGATTGCTCGAGCCGTAGAGGCATAGCCGGCGGCCAGCTCACGCGCCTCTTGATCCTGGATGGCATCGATCGAGACCAGCTGATTGCGCTCGAAGCCGATCGACCAGCTGACCAGAGTCGTCAGCACGACGGCGAGCAGGACCCCAGGGATCTTCGGTATCACCCGCCGTGCACCGATGATGATGGCGAAGGTCGCGATCGCGAAGACTAGGGTCGGAAGGTGGGTTTGCGGCAGCTGCTGAACCACGGTCCAGAGATCGAGCACGAAGTTGTCGGTGCGCGGGAAGGGGACATTGAGGATCTTGCTCAGCTGAGACAGGCCGATGATCAGCGCAGCCGCATTGGTGAAGCCAACGATCACCGGACTCGAGAGGAAATTGACCAGGATGCCCATGCGCAGCAGCCCGAGGGCGAGACGCAAGACGCCGACCATCAACGCCAGCATCACCGAGAGGGCGATAAAGTCCTCGCTGCCAAGCGCCGCCAGCGGCAGCACGGCGGCGGCCGACATCAGCGAGAGCATCGCCACCGGGCCGGTGTGTAGCTGTGGCAGCGAGCCCCAGAGCGAGGCGACGATGACCGGCATGAACGAGGCATAGAGGCCGTAGACCACTGGCAGCCCGGCGAGCTGGGCATAGGCCATGCTCTGCGGGACCAAGACGAGCGCAACCGTGATGCCGGCGATGAGATCTCCGCGCAGCCGGTCGCCCGAGAGTGGGAACCAGCGCAGGAACGGAAACAGCGTGTTCAACAGAGTAGCGGGCATGGGTGTCTCGAACCTTGATACAGCAGCGAATCGATGTCATCCAAACCGCCCATTGTAGCCTGCCTGAATCTTGCAGGGCATTGATGTTCCTGGGGTAATGCATCAATGCTATCGATGTAACTCGAAGATCGAAATCGATCCAGTCGACAATTAGGGTTAGCCTGCTGAAGAATAAGGAGGATGCGACGCTTAGGCTCACTGCGCAACGCTGTTCTGCTGTTCGTACTGTTGCCGCTGCTCGGCATCCTGGTCGCCGTGGGCATGCTCGGACTGCGCGAGATCGAAGGCCAGATGATGCGCCGCTTGCAGGATGATATCGAGCTGGTGGCGCGCTCGATCAGACTGCCGATCGCGGCAGCGATGGTGCGCAGCGATACCGACGCCGTGCGCGAGGCGCTGGACTCGATCTTCCAGATCGTCAGGTGTTTGGCGCCTACGTCTACGATCGCTCTGGTGAGCGCGTCGCGACCAGTGGACCGAACAGCCCCTTGCTGGAGCGCCGGCGCGATGCGCGCGCGCTCACCGCCGAAGGCACCCAAGGCAGTGTTGACGAGCGCCGCGGTCGTGAGGTGTTCTCGTTCTTCCTACCCCTGTTCGATGACGCTGGGCAGGTGGTTGGGCTGCTGCAGGTCACGCGTGATCTCTCCCGTTTCCAAGACTATCTGGCCGGCCTACGCTGGCTCGGGGGCATCGCGCTGGGTCTGCTCGCGCTGGTCTTCGTGCTTGTGGTCCTGGTGGGGGCATCATCGGGCCGTTGGGCGGCATGTGCGCGCCTTTATGGGCGCAATGGAGCCGATCGGCACCGGCCAGTCAGGATTGCGCGTACCGCAGCGGGGGCCAGATGAGCTGCGTCGTCTCGGTGCCAGTATCAACGCCATGATCGGGCGCTGGGAGGCCTCCGAGCAACGCCTGCGCGATCAACGCGCGCGTGAAGCGCGGCTTGAGCGCGAGCTACGCCAATCGGAAAAGCTGGCGGCCATTGGGCGGCTCGCCGCCGGCTTGGCGCATGAGCTTGGCACCCCGCTCGGCAGCGTGGCGGGGTGCGCCCAGCGAGCGGCGCGGCACTTGCCAGCCGAGGCACCGGCACAGGCTGAGCTGGCACAGCTGCTCGTTGAGCTCGGTCGTGTCGAGGAGATCCTGCGCGAGCTGCTCGATTTCGCCCGTCGGGGGGTCTTGAATCGCCGCGAGGTCGAATTGGCACCGTTGATCCAAGGCGTCGTGGCGCGCTCGCGACAGGCATCCGCGCGCCACGATCTCCAGGTCGAGATCGAGCTGCCCGACAGCCTGGCTGAGCTCAGACTCGAGGTCGACCCGCTACGCGTGGAGCAGGCCCTGGGCAACCTGCTGGATAATGCCCTGCAGGCCGCTGCAAGGCGGGTTCGGCTCAGCGCTGAGCTGGCCGAGGAGCAGCTGCACCTGCAGGTCGAGGATGATGGTCCAGGTGTTGCCTCTGAGGCCATCGAGCGCCTGTTCGAGCCCTTCTTCACCACCAAGCCGGTTGGACAGGGCACCGGTCTGGGGTTGGCTGTGGCCGGTGCCGCCATCGCTGAGCATGGTGGTCGCCTTTGGCTGGCGTCTGCGTGTCAGCAGGGCGCCTGTTTCCAGATGACCTTGCCGCTAACGCGCAACCCCGAGGCCACTGCTGAGCCGCGAGGAGCCGATGATGTCTGCTGAGCCTGGAGCTGAGCATCCGCTGATCTTGGTGGTCGAGGACGACAGCGGCTATCGGCAGTTATTGCTCGAGGAGCTGGAAGATGCTGGCTATGCGTTGACTGGAGTGGCCGATGCAAGCGAGGCACAAGCCGTCCTTGCCCGCCAGACCGTGGCGCTGGTGCTGAGCGATCTGCGGCTGCCCGGTGAGGACGGGCTCGCGGTGCTGCAGATGACCCGGGCACTGACGCCGCGACCCGGCTTCATCATGCTGACCGGCTTTGGCACCATCGGTCAGGCGGTGGCTGCGCTCAAGGCCGGGGCCGATGATTTCCTGACCAAGCCGGTCGACCTCGAGCATCTGCGGCTGGCCGTGGCGCGGGTACTGGAGAACCGGCAGCTTCAGGCTGAGGTGGCGCGCTATCGCCAGGTGCTGGCGGGCGGCGAGTTCCATGGCATGCTCGGCGAGAGTCCGGCCATGCGTGCGCTCTATGATCTGATCCGCCGCATCGCCCAGTCCGACAGCAGCGTGCTGATCACCGGCGAGTCCGGCACCGGCAAGGAGCTGGTGGCGCGGGCGCTGCAGGCCGAGGGCCCGCGCTCGGCGGCGCCGTTCATTGCCATCAACTGCGCCGGTATCCCGGAGAGCCTGCTCGAGTCGGAGCTGCTTGGCCACGCCGCCGGTGCCTTCAGCGGCGCGCGATGCGCCCGTCAAGGGCTGTTCGTTGCCGCCGATGGCGGCACCCCGTTTCTGGACGAGATCGCCGAGATGCCGCCGGCGATGCAGACCAAACTGCTGCGGCTGCTGCAGGACGGCCGTGTGCGACCGGTGGGCGCCAACACCGAGATCACGACCGATGTTCGCATCCTTGCCGCCACCCATCGCGACATTAGCGCGCGCATCGCCGACGGACAGTTCCGCGAGGATCTGTTCTACCGCCTCGAGACCTTCCGCATTCAGGTGCCACCGCTGCGGGACCGGGGCGAGGATATCGCCACCTTACTGCAGCATTGTCTGCAGAAGCAGACGGTTGCGCGCGCGCCCGGCTCGGCGCTTTGCAACCGAGGCCTGGCGTGCCCTGCTGCGCTACCCCTATCCCGGCAATGTGCGCGAGTTGGAAAATCTCATCGAGCGCGCCGTCACGCTGGCCCCGGAGACGGAGATCAGCTTGGAGGACTTGCCTGAGCCGGTGCGCGTTGGGCTCAATACGAACGGGCTGATGCCTGCGCCCTCGACGGCGTCGAGCGCGTTTCCGGGCTTGCCATCGGGGTTGTCATCGGGCTTGGCGGCTGGAGATTCGGCGGCGGGATGCAGAGCGCCGGGCACCGACGAGGACTGGCAAACGCTGGCCGAGGTTGAGGCCGGCTACATCCGCGCGGTCTTGGCCTGGAGCCAGGGCAACAAACAGCGCGCGGCCAAGATTCTCGGGATCGGGCGCAAGACGCTCTATCGCAAGCTTGAGGATGCATCGGGACAGGATGCCACGTAGCCAAACGACACATGTGTCGAAATGACCCGCGCGCAAGAGCGTTCAATGGTGGCTGATAATGTGACGAGAATCCCATAGGCCTCTGTTTTCTCTTTTTTTTCGTCTTTTTCCGTTGTTGGCATGGGACGTGATTACCTCAGGTTGCCATTCACACTCGTCTCACCTGGAGGTTTGACATGACGATGATGACCATCGAACGACTCGCTCCTATGGCTGCACTGACGGTGCTGCTCACTGCCATCGGAACGGCTCTAGCCCAGCAGGGTACAGCAGGCCAAGGCATGGGCGGCCAAGGTACGGGAGCTGGCCCGGCGGCCGGTTACCAAGCAGCGCCGAGCGCCCCATGAATGTCGATGATAAGAAGGTCGAAGATTTTGCGGAGGCCTTCTTGTCAGTGCAGGAGATCAGCGAAGACCTGACCGCAAAGCTCTCGGATGCGCCGAACGCCGATAATGCGCAGAGCATGCAGCGCGAGGCACAGGATAAGATGGCCGAGAAGGTCGAGGAGAGTGGACTCTCGGTTGAGGAGTACAATGACATCGCGATCGGCATGCGGCGCGATCCAAAACTTGCCGACCGGGTCAAGACGGCCATCAATGAGGCTCAATAATCCGTGACCAGCGCTTGAGCGCTCAACGGCTCTGGAGCTTCGCGATTCCAGTGCACAAGTTGGGCTGCCATGATGGCGCGTGACGTGGACAAGCCGCCGACCGTCTCGGTAGGCGGCTTTCTCACGATATCAACCATGGTGATCTCAGGAGGTCGGGATGCGTAACGGCGCTAGTGCGGCAACCCTGCTGCTTTGCATGATCAGCCTGCCGTCGACGGTTGCGAGTGCCGCGACCTCGGAGACCGCGGCCAAGGCGCAGATGCTGATCGACATGAATCCATTGCTCGCTGGTTATGCCATCGAGGTCCAGGCAAGCGACGCCGGATTGCGTCTGGATGGGGCCGTGGCCAATGCGATCGAAGCCGAGCTCGCCACCGAGCTAGCACAGCTGATCGCAGGGGATGAGGCTGAGATTGACTCGGCGCTGAGCTTGGAGGCACCGATGCCGGAGGCGAGCAGCAGCCTACTGACCCAGGTGCAGGACCGGACCACGGCGGCTCGCCTGCAGCAGCGGCTGCGCTGGCAGGTGAGCAATATCCCGATGGATGTCCGGGTTGAGGTCGAGCGTGGCGTGGTGCGATTAAACGGCCAGGTCGGCACCTCGGCAACCAAGGATCGGATTGCCGCGATGGCGGAGAGCACCGAAGGCGTCAATGAGGTCTTCAACTACATCAGTGTCGATCCTGCCCTGATCGCTGGCGAGCGCGAGCGGCAGGGCCGTGCCGAGCAGCAAGAGCGCGCCGATGACTGGATCAAGAACCGGTTGCGGGCCTTGCTCCAATCTGACACGACCGTGAACGATCGCGCGATCGAGATCAAGGTCAGGGAAGGCGTGGTCACACTGAGCGGCTCGGTGACCTCGGCGGCTGAGCGCAGCGTCGCCGAAACCATCGCCAGCGAGATTCCTGGAGTCCGTGAGGTCGACTCGCGCCTCATCATCGAGCGGCTGTTGTGACAGGCCTGTTCTGATGGGGCCGCGCCAGCGGGACAAAAATCAGCCGGACAAAAAAAACCGCCCGGGCTGAGCGCAGCGCGAGCGGTGTTTATAAGGAGGAGTGGATGGTTCCGGGAACTAAAGTAGCAGCCTCTGCGTAGCGCGTATTTGACAATCCACAATCTGGCCCTTCTGAATCGACTGTCTCGATTCACTGGAATATGGAACCAGGAATCTGGATCAGCGCTTCTGCTTAGGTGTTCAGGAATTTGTCATCTTCGAGCAGTTGTTCGACGCTGAACGGGCAGGTCTATGGAAAGCTGGAGGGTGCAAGCCCGGTCTCGAGGATCGCTTGCTTGCGCGCACCGGGATAACGGCTGGCGGCGAGCTCTTCGAGTCGCGGTCGAAGGCTCGCGCTATCGCGCAGGATGGCGGCGATCTCGTCGTGCGCATTGGCGATGGCTAGGCGCCAACTGACACCGCGATGGCTGAGCTGATGGTGCTACTTGAGCAGGTACAGCATCAGTCTCTTCAAGTGACTGAGGTGGTCTGCAGGAATCGCTTGGGTAGGTCAGTTGCGCGCGATCGTTTTGGGGTTTAAGAGGTGTAACGCTGTCTTCCTGATGAGGGGCAATCGCAGGTGATCGCGAGCCAGCGGCAATGCCAGCTGGCTCCGAATGCTAACACCTCACAGCAGCTTGACCAGAACGGCAATGACCGCGATCGCGACGGTCATCATCCCGCCGAGCTTGATGATGAGGCGATATTCCAGCTCTCGAACCTCGGCCTTCAGGGCCAGCTCCAGCGCCTGCAGATCGGTCTTGGTCGCCACCTCGGCCTCAATGTGAGCGGCGCGAAACGCCTCGGAGATCGCTTCGGCCTGGCTCTCGGGGATGCCGGCATCCTTGAGCGTGCGGATGAATCGATGGGTGTCAAAGGTGATCGTGGTCATGAGCGGCCGTTGTCAGTCAGTGCTGACGGATAACATGGTCCGGCGGCCGGTGGGTGTCAACGGCTCAGCCGCTGAGCACCGCGCCACGGTTGAAGTCGTCGATGTTCTGGCTCATCGTTTCCGCTCCGCCAGGATTCGCTCTAGGATTTCAATTAGAAAAACCGCCCGCACTGGATCAGTGCGAGCGGTATCGCCTTTTGAAATCGCGCCCTGTTCAGGCGATCGGGTCGCTAGGCCAGGCGAAGGGGTTGAGGCTTTCAGGCGGGCTTCCTGTTCTTGCCTAGCTCGCCGAGCTGGTCTCGGGCAAACCGAGCTCGTGCCAGAGCTTCAGGGTGGGAGCGGACTGGTTCATGGTGTAGAAGTGCAGGCCGGGCGCGCCACCATCGAGCAGCCGCTGGCAGAGCTCGAGGACCACATCGTGGCCGAAGCTGCGGATCGATTCCTTGTCATCGCCAAACCCTTCCAGCCGCTTTCTGATCCAGCGTGGGATCTCGGCGCCGCAGGCATCTGAGAAGCGCGCCAGCTGCGCATAGTTGCTGATCGGCATGACGCCAGCGATGATCGGTACGTCGATCTGCATTCGCTGGCATTCCTCGAGGAACCAGAAGTAGGCCTCAGCGCTGTAGAAGTACTGGGTGATGGCCGTATCGGCGCCAGCCTCGACCTTGCGCTTGAAGTTGTCCAGATCAGCCTCGGCGTTCGGCGCCTGTGGATGGAATTCGGGATAGGCGGCGACCTCGATCTTGAAGTGGTCGCCGTACTCCTCGCGCAAGAAGGCAACCAGCTCGTTGGCGTAGCGAAAGGTGCCGATACCGGTGCGGCCCATGCCAGAGGGCATGTCGCCACGGAGTGCGACCAGACGGTCGATGCCTTGCTCGATGTAATGGCCGACGATGTCGCGGATCTCGTCCTTCTCTGAGCCGATGCAGGCGAGGTGAGGAGCGGTGTCGATGCCTTGCTCGCGCAGCCAATCGACGGTCGCAAAGGTGCGCTCGCGGGTTGAGCCGCCGGCGCCGTAGGTGCAAGAGAAGTAGCGGGGGCCGACGGCGTTGAGCCGCTTCACCGCGGTCTTGAGCTTGTCCATACCCTCGGTGGTCTTGGGCGGGAAGAGCTCGAAGCTGAAGGTGCGTTGATCAGGGGTGGTCATAGAGGAGGTCTCCGAGCGTCGAATGAGCCGTTGACCTCTGTCTGCGGGCGCCTGTTGCGAGACGGGTTGCGTGAGGGGATCTGGGCGCGTCGCCGACAGGGTCCGGGATGAACGCGCTTGGCTCCGCGCCGAAGAGGCACGGGGCCGAGCGCGGCACAATCAGGAGCCCGACCGCGGCAGTCGCGCGACGGTCGGGCCCGAGGCCGCTTAGTAGCGGTAGTGCTCCGACTTGAACGGTCCGTCGACGGTGACGCCGATATAGGCGGCCTGATCGGGCGACAGCTGGGTCAGCGTGGCGCCAACCTTGTCCAGATGCAGACGCGCGACCTCTTCATCGAGGTGCTTGG
>NZ_JBUDPI010000330.1:0-4186 GCF_054919635.1 Halochromatium sp.
CCTAGAGTGGCTCAGGCAATGCCTGATGGGTGACCGATCGGTGAACGGCCAAGGCCGCTAGTGGCGAGGTCTTCTCGTCAGGATACGGGTTTCGGTTGCTCGATGCGGATTAGGCGATCGATCTGCTCCGGGATCAGGTCTTGCTCGCGGCCGTCAGGCCAGGTGATGGTCAACGAGAGGTCGCTAGGGTCATCGATCTGGCCGAGGCCGAAGGTGATCGGCTGCTCGACCTGAGACAGATAGCTGCGTGTCGGGCGCAGCGCGCGGACGTCGCGCACCTCGGTCATGCTGTCCTCCGCCGAGCTTACCGTCAGGGCGACCCGGGCGCCGATGGCGGCCGTGTTCGGCGGCTGACCGACCAGCTCGACGCGCAGCCAATGATGGCCCGTGTCTTGATCATTGCGCAACAGCGCGGGTCGGCGACCATTCTGGGTGATCAAGAGGTCCAGATCGCCGTCGCCGTCGATATCGGCATAGGCGGCACCGCGCCCGACCAGATCCTGGGCTAGGTCACCCACCGCCGCTTGCTCTTGCGGCATCGGCACGAAACGCTCGCGACAATCCGGGCCGCAGTTCCAGAACAGGGAGGCCGGGTGCGCGTAGTGCTGGCTCTGTTGGACCCTGTGGATCTCGTGCTCCAGATGGCCATTGGCGAGCAGCAGATCCTCGCGACCGTCGAGATCGACGTCGACGAAGAGCACGCCAAAGGTCAGCGGGATGCGCGAGGCCGGCCCCAGCCCTTGGATCACCGCCTCGTCGACGAACGGTGGCTTGCCGTTCGTGGTCACGAACAGCGAGGCCATCTCGTTGGCGAAGTTGCCCACCGCAATGCCGAGCTCACCATCGCGGAAGCGGGCCACATCGACGCCCATCGCTGAGGTGGCCTTGCCGTTGCGGTCGTAGGCAACGCCGTCGAAGATCGCGGTCTCCTCGAAGGTGCCGTCGCCGCGGTTGCGGTAGAGAACATTGCGCACCGTGTCGTTGACGACGATGAGATCAAGCCAGCCGTCGGCGTCGATGTCGAAGGGCACCAGGCCGAGGCCCTTGCCCACCGGCATTCGGCTGACAGGGTCGAAGAGCTGGATGCCGGCTGCTGCAGAGACATCGGTGAAGCGGCCGTCGCCGTTGTTCCGGTAGAGGATGTTGTTGGTGCCGACGAAGTTGAGCGGCGCACCATAGGCCCGACCGAGCCCAGTGAGGCGAAAGTCGATCTCGAGATCGATCGTCGGCGACCAATCGACATAGTTGACGACGAACAGATCGAGATCCCCATCCCGGTCATAGTCGAAGAACGCCGCGCTCGAAGACCAGTTGTCTTCGTCGCCGCCGACCCCGGCCTGCTCGGTGATCTCCATGAACCGGCCCGCGACGTTGCGGAACAGCCGATTACCGTTGAGGGTGGTCAGATAGAGATCGTCCCATCCATCGCCGTCGATGTCGCCGATGGCCACGCCCATGCCGTAGGTGCTGATCGCGAGCCCGGCCTCACTGGTGACATCCTCGAATTGGCCGGTGCCATCGTTGCGGTAGAGGGCTTGGGTGGGAGGCTCGTCTAGGGTTTGATGATCAGCCCATTCACGCGAGTTGACCAGGAATAGGTCTTGATCGCCGTCGCGGTCGTAGTCGAAGAAGGCCGCGCCGCTGCCGATGGTCTCCGGCATCAGCCGGTCGCCATAGGCGCCGTTGACATGGACGAAATCGATGCCGGCCTGCTCGGTGATGTCGGTGAAGGGGAGCTTGGGTGGGATGCCCAGGCCCGGTGCGGCTTTGTTGGTGTTCGCATCCGTGCCGGCGTCGGTTGCAATGCCGGTCGGCGTGGGAACGATGGGAGTGGCGATCTCGGCGTCTTCTATCGGTGCGATCGCGTCCTCGCCGCTGGTCAGCCAGAGCGCGAGCAGGGCGATGGCCAAGAGTCCGCCGATGATGAGCACAGAGAGGACGAAGGCCCGTTTGATTCGGGCTTCACCGCGGCTGAGGGAGGTGGGAGGTTGACGCTGCATGTCGGTCATCATTGCGCGGCTGATTGATGGGGCGGGTGGAGGGCATAGATCGCGACTGGCTCGGCGGCATGATCGGCCGCGGGGTTGTGGCTGCGGTGCAGGCTGACGACGCGCTCGATGGCGTTGTCGTCGGGGCGGTAGTGCTCGTGTAATCGGCGGTGGTCGGTGGCGGCTTCGGTCTCGCCGAGCTCAGCCAGCACTAGGCTCAGATTGTGATGAGCGGCGGCGTTCTCGGGGTCGAGCGCGAGTGCTTGGGCCAAGCGGGTGCGGGCGCGCTCAAGGAGTGCGAGTCGAGCATCGCGACTGGTTGCGCCGCGCTCTTGGCGGGCACGCTCGTAGAGGGTGCGGCCGAGCTCGACCAGCATGCGATCGTCGGCGGCGAAGTCGAAACCGCGCGCGCGGGCGTCGCTGAACTGGGTCGCGGCGAGCGCCTCGAGTGCGGCGATGGCGCGGTCGAGGTCGCCAAGGTCGCGGGCGATCAGGGCCGTGTACCAGGCGATGACCCAGGGTGGGGCCTCGCCCTGTGGGTAGTCCTGCTTGGCGGCACGGGTCAGTGCCGCTGCGGCCTCCTCAAGTCGGCCTTCGCGGTAGAGCACGCGGGCGAGATTGAGCGGGCCAGTGGCGCTACCGAGCGCCTCGACCTGCCGGAAGGCCGTTTCGGCCTGGCGCGACTCGCCACGCTTACCTTGGCGCAGCAGGCCGATGCCATAGTCGTTCCAGCGCTCCCAGGCGGGGATCGGTGATTGTGGGCTGTCCTCGGTAGATGGTGTTGTCAGCTGCGCCGCGACCTCGTCTGAATGCAGAGAAGCACTCGCTTCAACGCTGAGGGCGGTCGACTTCTCAGTGAGCTCGATGGTGCGGCCTTGTGGTGGCTCCGCAGTTGCCGAGGTTTGGGGCGACCACGCAGTCGGTGCTGTTCCTCGTCGTGGCAATCCATTCTCAGCAATCTCTGCGACTTGCTCCAGCGGTAACCGTATCCGATCCTCAGCCAAGGTCGTGATCGGCAGGGCGTTGACGCTGAAGGCGTCGCCCAGCAGATAGTGCATGAAGCGGCTGTCGAACTTGCGGTACCGGAGCGCGGCCTCGAGCCTTACAGAGCCGCTGGTGGCATCAGCCGGGATCTCGAGCGCATAGTGCACTAGGGCTGCCGCTCCTGGCGGAATCTGGTGATCGTAGAGTGGCACGACGATGTCCTGCGCATTGCGGCGACTGATGCGCTCGCCGTGACGGTCGAGCAGGTAGGCATTGCCGAACCAGGCCCAGTCGTCAACCGCGCCGCTGCTGTCGAGGGCGCCGGACTGGCCGATGAGACGCTCGCCATCGGGGCCGTCGAGCACAGCCGTGAGCTCGAGCCAGACCTCATTGGAATCGGCGGTGCCCTGGGTCAGTGCATGGCCGATGCCGATAGTGCGCACAACGACCTCGAGCAGGTAGCGTCGGCCCGGCCTGAGCACGGGCTTGACCTGGCCAAGCGGCGCTTGCAGTTGGCCTTCGGCGCCGTCGCTACCCGGATTACCCGAATGAACCGATCTGCCCGCACTAGCTGCACTACCTGCACCAGCCGAGCTGCCATCGCTGGCTGAGCTGGCCGAGCTGTCCGAATTGTCTAGCTGCTGGCCTTGCCTGCTGCCAGGAGTTTGGTTGGCCACATCGCGCTGAGTGTCTGCTTCGTGGACCTGGGGCTCGACCTCCCTGATCCCGAACAGATCAACCCGTGCCGCGCGCTGCATCATTGCGACCCGCTCGGCGTTCTCCTCGGCCGGGCGCCCAGCCCAGTCGGCGACGGCCGTGTTGGCAGCAGCGAAGAGATGATCATGCACCGCGCGCTGGCCGTCTGCGGTGCGTAGCCGGGCTGCTGGGTCTTCGGCCGCGCGCGCGGGCATGTGGCAGCCGTTGCAGCTGGTCTCGGCTGTGGGCGGATAGTAGAAGCTGTCGACCCGATGGCCAGACACGCCGCTGAGGCGGAAGCTGTCGTAGTGGTTCTGCCCGCGCAGCCAGCGGTAGTGGTTGAGCACCTGTGGCAGATGCACTTTGTGGCAGGCACCGCAGAACTCAGGCTCGCGGTGGATGGGTTTGAGCAGGGTCTGTTTGTGGAACGCAGGCTTGGCCTTGATCAGTTGGCGGTTGATGGCGCGCAGGATCGGCTGCGAGCTGAACGCAAACGGATAGCGCTGGGGACCGACGAG
>NZ_JBUDPI010000331.1:0-4182 GCF_054919635.1 Halochromatium sp.
GCTCGCGCAACTGGGCGGTCAACTCAAGGCTCGCGGAGTCAGCCGCCCCCACCCCCGACGCCCCCGCGACCGACCGCAGCTCGGCGTCGGCCAAGCGTCGGCCCAGCAGATCAGTGTCACCCTCCAGCTCCGCCACCCTCGCCCGCAGGGACTGCAGCTCATGGTCGTCCTCAAGCGCCCGCAAGCGCTCGCGCATTGCCTCATAGGCCTGCTCAATGCTCTCCAGATCGGTGACACGCGTGCGCAATTGCTCAACCTCGGCGGCCTTGGCCTGAAGCCGCCGCGCCTGCCGCTTGGCCTCGGTCTCGCTCTCCTGGCGCAGGCGCGCGAGATCCCTGCGCGCCTGCGCCAAGGCTGCGAGGTCAGCGCGCAGGCCCGCACCGATCTGATGCGAGAGCATGTGTATGTCTTCGAAGGCACGCGTGCGAATCTCGACATCGGCGAGCCCATGCGTCATCACCGCCCAGAACCCACCCTGCACCTCGCCTTCAGCCAAGGCCTGTTGCCATAGCTCGAGCAGTGCCGCCGGGGACTTGGCCTTCGCAAACCGTTTCACGCTGCGGGCATAGCGTCGCTCCAACTCCTTCTGCACCGCGATCGAGAGCGCATTCTTCTCGTCGGCTGCAGCGACGAAGCTGACGTGCACATCGAAGTCGCTCCGCGCATCCCTGAGCAGCGTGGCCCCCGTCTTGCGCGCCAGACGGCGCAGATCATCGACCTCTAGACAGGTGCCAATGATCGGACAGTGATACTTGTGCCAGAGCTCCCACAGTCGACTCCGCGTTGCGGCCTTGGCCCGCGAGTTGACGGGTGGATTGGACTGCTCCTGATGGAGCCCCTCGGCTGCGACAGGCTCAAACGCCGATGACGCTGATCCAGAGATCGCCTGATGAAGCTTGCCGCCTAATCGTTGACATTTTTGACACATGATGGAGGCACTCAACTGGTCAACGCATTCATCAAGGTGGTCCAGAGGCGTGCTTCGTCGCGACGCCATCTGCCGCCCGTCTCCCCGTCGGGCTCAGCGGCAGAGGCGATGATCGCCAGCGCACGACCGTCTTCGTCGTAGAGCCGCAGCGAGCGCCCATCGCCCCCAACCCAGTCCTGGCGCCTACCTTCACTCCGGCCATCGCCGACGACCCAGGCGCTGTCGATCGCGCGGACATCAAGCTCGAGCCGCGCATGGTCACCGCGCAGCAAGAGCTGACCATCCACATAGGCATGACCATAGAACTGCTGGATCGAGCGACTAACCCAAGCGTCGCTGCCAGTGCTCAAGACCAGAGGATGCACCTGATCGACGAGCGTCTCGAGCGCACAGGGCACCAGCGATGGGTCGACCGCGATCGCAGGGTCATCGCTGCGCGCTGATGCTCGCTTCCAGCGCAAGGGATTCAGGCTCAGGCGTCCGCTCAACTCAGCCAGATCTAGGAAATCCAATTCAGGGCGGGTAGCCCCGGGAAACGTCAGCTCAGCACACCCAGGCTCGGCCTCCAACGCTTGGCAATCGCGCTGCAAGCGGTGGACGGGATGGTGCTCAAGCGCGGCGACCCGAGGCTCGACCTGTTCGGACGGCGCAGGCACCAGGCGTCGGTCATGGGCACCAAGGCCGGACAAGAGCAGGCGCAATGGCAGCGGGTGCGCCCCGCGCTCCAGTTGCACGCGCATCAGCCGCTGCCCCTCAGCATCCTCGATCACCAATCCCTGCTCGTCATCGCTGGCCGACAGCGCATGACACCGATCGAGCAGGACGCGCACTTGGTACTTGGGCGTGTCCAGATAACCCAGCATACCCAGCACGCGCAGCCCGCTGAGCTGCTGGCGCTGCGCGAGGCGGAGACCCGGCTGCTCGCTCTCGACCCAAACGCGCCCGAGTAGCGCCAGGTCAGCCAACAGCTCTGGCCAGTGGCCGAGGTAGCGCACCGGCCCCACCACCGGGCTCGGATCGCCAACCTGCATCTGGCCAGCATCCCAATGGGCCCAGGCGCTCGAAAACGCTTGCGCTCCAGCCTCAGCCCTCGTTGAAGCCTGAGGCTCGTTGGCGAGCCCGGCGCTGTAGTCAGTCAGGTAAGGGTTTGCCATCAGCGCGCTCCTGCTGGAACGGCTTCAGCGCCCTGGCCCATGCACGGCTCGCCGATCGCAGCCAGGCCACGCCAATGGTGCGCACCGCGGCAATAGGCAGCTCGCTCATCACTGTCCGCCCCAAGCTGGGGGTGCATGGCGAGGGCCTGAAAATGACGCACCACGGTCGTGGCCACGGCTGCAGCCCCATGATTGACCGAGGTCCGGATCAAATCGGCAAGACGCGCCTTGAGCATCTCCGGTGGCAGATGCAGCGGCAGGGAATCCAGCGCCAGGGCTGTATCGGTTGTGTCAGTGGAAATACCTTGCATGCCAGTGTCTCCATCAAACGGCCTGAGGCCTGGGTGGTCGGGGAAACATCCGGCTGGCCATCGGACTTCACCGATATGCTGGCGGGATCATGGCTCATATATGCGAACCATTCTCATGTAGATTAGCAGATCGAAAGGTTTCGTCAACTCTCGATCGCCATGCTGGCGTCGGAGCGGCCTAGCGGCGTTCGCTGACCGTCATCACCAGGAGCGACGGTAAAGGCAGACAGCAAGCAACCCCAGACGCTAATGAGATTAAGCCCGGCCTTGATGGAAAATAATACGAGTGATTTGTATTTGTTATCTTCTATGCTAGTGTCTAGATCATCGGGTCAGCATGAGAGCAACGTGATGCCGAACAGAGATAGCCTTTCATCAACCACCGCGGACGAGGCGCCGCGCAAGCAGCAGGCACCGGAGTCCGCACTAAGAGAGCAGCCCAGATGCCGCAAGCGGACCGGATTCTTCAACTGGCTGCGGGATGCGTTCCTAACAGGTCCAGTGCCGCGGCGCTGTCAGCGCTGGGAGCTGTTGCGAGCGCTGCGGCGCGAGCTGGATGCGTGACAACGCCCCCACCAGGAGCGCAGGACCTCGGCAATCTGAGCCTCCGGTCAGCGAGGCCTGGCCGCGGGTTGTACCGATAGCGCGCAATCAGCGACCGCTTCGATCACTGCAGCTGCGAGGCGCACCTCGGTAGCGGTTCCCTGTGAGGCTGCAGCCAGATAGACCTCGACGCCGACATAGAGCGGACTCTTCCCGTTCCAGACCGGCTCCGGCAATTCTGGCCTGACCCAGGGCCAGGCATCCGCCCGCTGCGCCTCGGCTGGCCGTGAGGCGGCATCGCCCTCGGCCGCGACCAGCCGCACCGGACGCATGTCTCCAAGCACCGCTGGCGTGCAATCATCTGCCGCCTTGTGCTCGATGCAGCGCAGCAGCGCTGGTTCGGCACAGAGGACATCAGCCCAGCACAGGCGCTCGTCGAAGCCGGTATGCAGGTCGATCAGGACCCGCTGGCCGGGCTGAACGTGCTCTAGGATCTGCCGATAGAGCTCGGCATGACGTTGACGATAGCGCTCTAGCCCGTCGGGTCCGGGCCGCTCCCCTGAGAGCCCCACCGGGATGCGCAGCAGGTCGATGCGCTGGCGATCGAGATGCTCGGCAACGGCCTCGCCAAAGCTCAGCTCCTCGCGGTGGGCGCCGATCACCAGCACGATCGGTGGCCGAGCACGCGCGAGCCTGGCGGGCTGACCGAATAGGTTGGCAGGGTTGAACAGCCCGGGCATGCGACCGGTCTCCGATCTCGCGGTTAGGGGCGAGCGCCGCTCACCGCCGGTCGCTCCAAGCGGCGACGCTCGGCAGTCCCCTGCCCTTCCTGCTGTTCGGGCGGGATCAACGCGACGGCGATCAATCCGTAGAGACCGGTCAAGGCCACCAACAATAGACTCGGCACCATGCTCGGCAGGCGTAGGCCGCGTCGCCACAGCAGCAGCCAGCCGAGCACCAGCGCAACGCCGATGGCCGGCAACGCCGAGGGGCCGTGCACATCGAGGCTGAGCCGGAAATAGCGCGCGTTCGGATCGCGCAGATCCAGGCTGAACGGCACCAGCGCCTCCCAGATCCCATCCACGAGCCGCGGCTCGGCCATGGCCATGGTGCGCGCATAGCGCGCAATGGGCTCGAACTGGCGGTCCATCGCGACGGCCATGATCTCGCGCTGATCGGAGTAGATCGCGGTGCGATAGAGCGGATTGAACAGGATCTTCAGCTCCATCGTCTCCGGATCGTAGCC
>NZ_JBUDPI010000332.1:0-4161 GCF_054919635.1 Halochromatium sp.
GGGCTCGGTGACTCGGCGGACGCAGACTACGCTGATCAATGGGTCTTGCTCGTTGAGCGCGATGTGCAAAGCCTGGTCGCGATCACTGCGGAGCTTGAAGAGCTTGGTCTGCAGGTGCAGACCGCCGCCGACGAAGAGGAAGCGCTTGAAACCCTGCGCGAGGAGCACGATTGCTCGATGCTGCTGCTCGCGGGCTGTCTTGAAGCAAGCGATGCCTGTGCTACGATCAAGCGTTTACGGCAGACGGCCAATCTAGCCTCTTTGCCGATTGTGGTACTCGGTGATCTGGATACCGCAGCGCAAGGGCGCTGTCTTGAGGCAGGAGCGTGCTGTTTCCTGGAAAAGCCGATCGAGCCGGCTGCCCTAGCGAATCTGATACACGCCTCATTACGCCCAAGCACGGTCGAGGGGATCGAGGAGACGGAATGATGAGCGGATTCGATTACAAGCTGCTGATCGTCGACGATCACGCCCACAATCTCTATACGCTGCGAAAGCTGATCGAAAAGCACCTGCAGGCGACAGTCTTGGAGGCTGCCTCTGGCCGCGAGGCGATCGACCTCACACTCAGTCATCACGACATCGACCTCATCATCCTCGACGTCCAGATGCCGGAGATGGACGGGTTTCAGACCGCCTCTTTGCTCAAGCGGCGGCGGCGCTCGCGCGACATCCCGATCATCTTTCTGACCGCAGCCTTCAAGGCCGAGGAGTTCCAGCAGCGCGGATTTGCCATCGGCGCCGTCGACTATCTGCTCAAGCCGATCGATGACAACCTCCTGATCAACAAGATCAGCACCTATTTTCGGCTGATCGAGAAGGAACGCTCTCTCAACCGTGAGCTCGAGATCAAGGTCGCCGAGCGTACCGCCGAGCTGGCCGAGGCGCGCCAGTACCTCGCCAACATCATTACCCATATGGGTGAGGCCCTGCTGGTGCTGACCCCCGAAGGCGAGATCAAGATCACCAACCCAGCCGCCTGTCGCATGCTTGGCTACAGCGAGTCCGATCTGCTTGGGCTCGCCATCGGCGACGTCTTCGAGGAAGAAGGCGACGAGGAGGCCGGCGCCTTCATGGGCACCTGGCTTGAGGCATTGATTCGCACCGGTGCACTGGCGAAGATCGAGGCTCGCTTCATCGCGAGCGATGGGCGGCGAGTCCCCATCTTGTTTTCGCGCACTGCAATAAAAGATACTCATGGCGCAATAACAGATATCATCTGCATCGCGAAGGACATGAGCGGCTATATCCGCATCGATAACGACAAGATCATGGAAGCGAGCCCTACCACCCATCTTGCTAGGACGACGGAGGCTGACCATGAGCAATGAACTGCCAGCCGAACATGCCGAGCCCGAAGATACAACCCTCACGGCCATGGCCTTGAAGGCGATGGCGCATCCGTTGCGTTGGAAGATCCTCTGCTCGCTCGGGCAAAACGAGCTCTCGGTTGGAGAGATCGTCGAACGCACCGGTACCTCGCAAAGCAATATCTCCCAGCATCTAGAGCAGCTGCGTAACAAGAACATCGTCGTCGCCCGCAAGGAGGCCAACCGTATCTTCTATCGCATCCGCAACGACCAACTACTGGAGCTGATTGGTATCATGCGCGATGTGCTATGTCCGGCGAATCTCGACGATCGCTATCCGCGTTGAAGGCGGGACAGTTGACGCTTGCAGGTTAGGGTGTGCCCGGGGAGAGACCGACGCTGATGTTAGACGAGAACGACTGGTTTACCGAGGTTGCCGATGCCGCTGGCAGCGCCTTTTCGCTCCGCATCAAGCGCCGACTGCATCGCGAGGAAACCCCTTTTCAGACCATCGAGGTCTACGAGACCGACACCTTCGGCAACCTGATGGTGATCGATGGGTTCACGATGTTGTCGACGCGCGAGAACTTCCTCTACCATGAGATGCTCTCGCACCCGGTGCTGCTGACCCACCCGAAGCCGAGACGGGTCGCGATCATTGGTGGTGGCGACTGCGGAACCCTACGCGAGGTGCTGCGTCACCCTGAGATCGAATCGGCGGTTCAGATCGATATTGACGAGCGCGTCACCCGTGTCGCCGAGCAGTTCTTCCCAGAGCTCACAGAATCGAACGCCGATCCTCGGGCCAGGCTCATCTTCGACGATGGGATTCGCTGGATGCGAGAAGCACCTGATCGGTCGCTCGATGTCATCATCATTGATAGCACCGATCCGGTCGGCCCGGCCGAAGGCCTGTTTACCACGGCCTTCTATCGTGATTGTCACCGCGCCCTAGCCGACGGCGGGCTATTGGTCCAGCAGAGCGAATCACCGCTCTACCACATGGATATCATCCGCGGTATCTATGCTGACACCAAGGCTGCCGGCTTCCGAGACCATGCAACGCTCTTCTTTCCGCAAGCGATCTATCCATCCGGCTGGTGGAGCGCCACGCTGGTGAGTCGCGATCGGGCGGTCCCGGCCTTCCGCGCCACCGCCGCATCCAACCTGTCTTTCCCGACGCGCTACTACACTGCTGAGATCCATCGAGCTGCCCTCGCGCAGCCGGCCTTCTTCAAGAAGGCGATGGATGTCACCCAGCCCGAATAACCAATAGGGGTAATAAAAACGGGGCCCGAAGGCCCCGCTGCAAGGCAGATACGCGACAAGAGCAATCCGTCAGAGCCCAGCGCCGCCGCGGGAGCCAACGAATTCTGGGTAGGCCTCGAGTCCGCATTCGCCGACATCGACACCTTCGTACTCTTCCTCTTCGCTGACGCGGATACCCATGATCAGCTTGATCAGCAGCCAAACGATGATCGAGGTGATGAAGACCCAAGCGAAGATGGTGACCAGTCCAATCAGCTGCGGCACGATGCCAGCGTCAGGATTGGTAATCGGCACGGCCAACAGGCCCCACATGCCCACGACACCGTGTACCGAGATGGCGCCGACCGGATCATCGATCCGCAGCTTGTCCAGGGCGATGATGGAGAACACGACGATGACGCCACCAACGCCACCGATCAGGGTGGCCGCAAGCGGTGTCGGCGTCAGCGGCTCAGCGGTAATCGCGACCAGGCCCGCAAGCGCGCCGTTGAGCGCCATGGTCAGATCGGCCTTACCGAAGATGAGGCGCGCAGTGATCAGTGCGAAGACCAGGCCACCTGCTGCGGCCATATTGGTGTTGACAAAGACCGCGGCAACAGCGTTTGCGTCGGAAATATTCGAGACCACCAGCTGGGAGCCGCCGTTGAAGCCGAACCAGCCCAACCAGAGGATAAAGGTGCCAAGCGTCGCGAGCGGAAGGTTTGCGCCAGGGATGGCATTGATCGAGCCGTCCTTTCCATACTTGCCCTTGCGCGCGCCGAGCAGCAGCACACCGGCCAGGGCCGCGGAGGCGCCGCAGAGATGAACGATACCTGATCCGGCGAAGTCGCTGAAACCAACGCCATCAAGCCAGCCGCCGCCCCATTTCCAGTAGCCCTGCACTGGATAGATGAAGCCGGTCAGGATGATCGCGAACAGCAGGAAGGCCCAGAGCTTCATTCGCTCGGCAACAGCACCGGAAACGATCGACATGGCGGTGGCGACGAAGACCACCTGGAAGAAGAAGTCGGCCATGACCGAGTAGTAGGTGTCGCCGCCACTAGCCAGGACATCTTCAACACTGTTGTCGCCACCGAACATGAAGGTCCAGTTGATATCCGGGACAATGCCGTTGCCGCCATTGGGATACATGATGCCGTAGCCGATCACCATGTACATGATGCAGGCAATCGCGAACAGCGCGACGTTCTTGGTCAGGATCTCAGCGGTGTTCTTAGCGCGGACCAGTCCAGCCTCGAGCATCGAGAAGCCTGCGGCCATCCACATGACCAAGGCACCTGAGACCAGGAAGTAGAACGTATCCAGCGCATACGCAAGTTGTATAGTCGGTTCTTCCACTGTTGGTTTCCTCCGATGCCGAGTTAGAGTGCGTCCGGACCGGTCTCGCCGGTGCGGATACGAATGACTTGATCGACGTCGCTAACAAAGATCTTGCCGTCGCCGATCTTGCCAGTTCGGGCGGCATTGCTAATCGCCTCGATCACTTGATCGACGAGGCTGTCGTCGACGGCGATCTCGACCTTGATCTTCGGCAGGAAGTCAACTTCGTACTCGGCGCCGCGATAGAGATCGGTGTGGCCCT
>NZ_JBUDPI010000333.1:0-4105 GCF_054919635.1 Halochromatium sp.
GCTCAGCTCCTGATCGAGCAGGTCCAGGCCGCCATCGCTGGTGTAGGTCCAGTCTTCGAGTTCGGATTCGTATTCGGGCTTGCCGAGATACCCCCCGAAATAGGGGGCGATGGCGATCGCGTCGATGCCATGATCGATGCACGGGCCGCCGCTCCAGAGCGGGCAGGCTAGCGCCTGCGTTGCAGTCCATTCGTTGGCCGCCTGGGCCCCCAGCACGCAGATCACCCGCTGCGGGGCATCGGCAAAGACCTCTCTCCAGATCCGGCAGACCTCGGCCGTGCGCTTGCCGTACCAGTTGATCACCTTGGTGAAATCACTCGCCGAGCTGCTCGGCCACAGCACCCGCGCCTGATCGCGAATCCAGGCCTGCTGCGAGAAGGCGCTGTTCCAGACCTCGTTGGAGTATTGGAGGTAGAGGCTGAGGCCAGGGTCGAGCCGATCGCGGACGAGCTCGGCGAAGCGCCGGACGAAGTCATCATCGGCCTGGTGGGGAATATTGAGCCAAGCTCGCGCTTGGAGGCGATTCGCGAGATCGATCATGACCTCGTACGGAACGCCAGCCTCGGCATTCCAGCTCGCCCGTTCCGGAAGGGTGCGCTGATCCCAACGTGCAACCGGGCTGCCGTTGATCTTCATCCATTCCATGAAGCGCAAGACCTCAAACGGCCGCGTCCGAGCGAGTAGGTCTGGATTGAAAACCTGCCCCGCGTCAAGCAAGGCCTCACGATCCTCTCGCACCAAACGCAGATTGCGCAGATAATCTTCGGTGCCCTTGGGATCGGTCGTATACACCTGGATGTGGGCGATGCCCTGAATCGGGTCGATCTCCAGGACATCTCGTCCCGGCCTCGACTCAGCCGGGAGTCGACGCGCACCGAGGCGATAGCGCAGCTCACCGGCACCTTCGTAGCGCATGACGTATCGAGCCTTGCGGATGCTCTTGGGTAAGGCCAGCACCGTCGCCGCGATCGAAAAACCGGGCTGCTGCGGATCGGGCAGCGAGCGGACCCAGCCCCACCGATCCAAATCGAGCGCGTCGGCATCGCCGGTGTTCCAACCAGCGCTGCAGTCATCATCGCGGGGGCGCTCACACTGGGTAAACCAAGGCCGGGCCTGCTTGAACAGATTGAGAAAGGGCAGCTCCGTCGACCAATCCGAAACCTCACGAAGATTGGTTCCTAGGGAGTGGTGAGCCACTGCGATCGGTAGCGCACTGGCGTCGGCCCGGTGCAACCCCGAGTGATCGGACGGCAACGGCAGCAGTAAGAAAACTACCGACGCGATGGCGACGAGCCCGAAGGCGGCCAAAGCCAGCAGGCGCACTGTCTTGTCGTTATCCAGATTCATCGAACCAGATGCTCCAGGATGACTCCAACTTCTAAGGTGGTCAGGCTCTGTGAGCTATACTGGAGCCCTGCTGACGGCAGACAGCAGGCTGATCCCTCCTCCGAGGGGGCGCCAGGCATGCTAATGAGATCGCCCAAACCCTGTTACGCCACGACTGAACGCATGCATTGCCTTTCAAGGCTGAGTTATTCGAAGGGTCCGCTCATCGCCGCGCTCTGCGCGACGATGCTCGCCGCGTGCACCCTAACGGCGACACCTCCGATCAAGTCCGACCGTAATTCGGACGCGTTTGTGGTGAACGAGAAAAACCTCTCTTATACAACAGCTGCCGCGCTTGCAGCGTTCAACAGCCCGCCCCCGCCGACCTACGAGCTCGGTTCAGGGGATATGCTGAATATCACCGTCTGGTCGCGTCCCGAGCTCTCGGGGGAGCATGTGGTTGGTCCAGACGGCTACATCAGTCTTCCCGTCGCGGGCCCGATCAAGATCGGCGGTCTCGGGCGTGAGGAGAGTCACGAACTGGTCAGAAATGCCCTGGCGCAATACTACGAGGCGCCGCAGGTCAACATCGAGGTGACGGACTATGTCTCGAACCAGATCCTCATCCTCGGCCGCGTGACCAACCCTGGTGCGCTCCAGTTTATCAATCCGCCGACCTTGCTCGAGGCGATCACCCTCGCCGGCGGGCTACCGGTTGGCGGTATGGGGTCGGAGAAGGCGACGCTGACGCGCTGCGCAGTGTTTCGCGGTCGGGATCGTGTGGTCTGGTTAAGCCTCAAGGACTTGCTGGCAGGGCGTAACCTTGCGCTCAACCTTCAGCTTCGAGCAGGCGACCTCGTCTATATCCCAGACGCCGACGATCAGCTTGTTTATGCCTTAGGCCAGGTAAACACGCCGGGGGCCTACAATCTGAGCCCAGAGATGACCTTGCTCGACGTCATCTCGCGCGCAGGCGGCTTAACCGAAGACGGCGACCCCAATCAGGTCACCCTGGTTCGCCCCTCGGAAAACGCCAGCATGACCGTCAGGATGAGCGACCTCCTAAGCCCCGACCCGCAGCTGAATGTGTCCCTATCGCAAGGCGATGTGCTCTATGTCCCGAGCAGCCGCCTCGGACGCGTCGGCTACCTGATGCGCCAAATCAACCCGATTACGTCATTCTTGATCTTTACTCAGACCTTCACTGGCAGCAGCAGCGACTAGCTCCGTATCCGTATGCGATATCCCCGCAACGCCCCCGCCGCACCAGCCGATTCCAGCCCTCCCGATCACGCCGCCGAGACCCGGGAAGCGCTGTCGCGTAATGTAAGCGTCCAGATGCTGGCGAAATTCGGCTATCTGGCAACGCGGTTTCTGATCCCGCCCTTCGTTCTCGCTCATATCGGGCTTGAGGCCTATGGCGTATGGGCCACCGCATTCGTACTGGTCAGCTATCTCGGCATCTCGACTTTCGGCATCTCTAATGTCTACGTAAAGTACGTCGCCGAATACTCGGCCAAGCGTGAGCATGCCCGAGCCAACGGCGTGCTCGCTGCCGGTGTGTTGATCACCACGACCCTGAGCCTACTGCTCTTCGGTGTGGTCTACCTGCTACTACCAGAGCTGCTGATCTGGCTCAAGGTCTCACCCGACCTGCAGATCCAGGCCGGCGAGGTCGTGCTGGTGGTGGTCGCGGTCTTCCTAGGCTCGATTGCCTTCTCGGTCTTCGGCGACACCCTGATCGGCCGCCAGCGGATCGCGGCGCAGCAGACGATCTGGGTCGTCGCCTATCTGACCGAAACCCTACTGATCTTTGTCCTGGTCGGGATGGGACGCGGCATTCAAGGGTTGGCAGAAGCCTACCTGATCCGCACGCTCATCGAGATCGGTCTGGCCTTCATCGTCGTTATGCGAACCGAGCGGTGGTTTAGTCTATCGCCGAGACATATCACCAAACAGTCGCTGCGCGTGATCCTGCGCTTCGGCGGCACGGTGCAGATTCTCGGCTTCCTGGCGATTTTGCTCCACTCCGCCGAGCGACTCCTCGCCGCCACACTGATCGGCGTCAAGGCCGCAGGTCTGGTCGACATCGCGAAGAAGCTGCCCGGGATGGCGGGGACGATTCCAAGCGTCTTCGCTGGGGCCTTTGTCCCGGCGGCATCCTATATGCACGGCGGCCTAGAGCATGACCCGAGCGGTCGGGCAAAACTAACCCAGCTCTACCTCAAGGGCGGACGCTACATGAATCTGACCGCCGCCTTCATCTGCGCCTTCCTGGCGACCCTGCCACAACCGATCCTCGACGTCTGGCTGGGCGAAGAGTATCCAGGCGCAGTCACGATCATGCTGCTGTCCGCGGTCGCGGTTCAGATTGCCAAGCTCACTGGCCCGGGGACCTCGATCCTCAAGGGCATTGGTCGTCCCCATGACGAATTCTATTACGCGATCCCGAATATCGTCCTGCTGCTTATCCTCTTACCCTTATCCTGGGTTTGGGCCGAGGGTTGGGAGCTGCTGCCGATCGTGATCGCGGTCGCCGTCGCCACGACCCTTTCGGCGCTCGTTTTCATCATTCGCGCAAACCGGCTGCTCCAGGTATCGACCAAGGACTACCTGACCCGCGTCTTCCTCCCCGGCCTGATGCCGTACGTCGTGGGACTCCTGGTTGCCATACCGGTCTCGCTGATCCAAGAGGGGCTAGATCGCGTGGCCCTCGCGATCCTTGTCATCGCCGCGGGGCTGGTCTATAGCATGCTGACCACGAGTCTTACTCTGTTTT
>NZ_JBUDPI010000334.1:0-4092 GCF_054919635.1 Halochromatium sp.
GACCGCTGCCGCCTGGGCTGACCTAGCGGCTTGATCTGCGCCGGGTCGGCCCTGTTTGCCGGCCGCGGTTTCGCCAAGCTTTGTCCAAATATCCGGATTCTGACCTGCGGTGAACAACCGACTCCCCGGCTTGATGATAACCTTCTTCCCCGACCGCAGCGCAGCCAATGCCAGCATGCGCTCGCATTCAATGCCGGCCCCTGGCAATTTGCGGCGCTGAGCCAAGCGCGCGAGTTCGGCTTGCGGCTGTGCGTGGCGGCGCTGGGCGTTAAGTTGGATGTCGGTTTCGAGCAGCAGGGCGCTTAGCCAGGCGTCAAGGTCGTCGGTGTCACCCTCGGCGCCGTTCACGGCTTGCGGCAGGCACTCGTCGAAGCGGGCGCAACTGGGCAGAAAGGGCCGTTCGCGCAGGGCGGCGGCCTGATCATGCGGGTGGTCGCTGGGCTGCTGGGCTGAACGCTCGCCTTGTGACGACGTGGCTTGGGCCGCCCGCTCGCGCTGCTCGAGCAGTTGGCTACAGCGTTGTCGAGCCGCGCGGGGCTCGCCGAGCGCAATCCATAACCGCAGGCGCAGCAGTTGCGTGGCGATGTGCTCATCCCCAACAGCGGCCAGCTCGGCGAGTTGGGCGCGGCTGGCGAGGAGTTGCTGATAGCGCTCGGTCAGCGGGCGCTCCGGGTCGAAGGCCGCGAGGGCGGCATCCAGGGCGGCGCTGTAGGCCTCCGGCAGATCGGCGGCGGCTTCGCGCCAGCCGGGCAGCAGCGCAGTGGCAAAGGGATAGCGACTGAGTGCTTGGGGCCAGAGGGGTGCGGCGGGCATAGCGCGTGTCCTGGGTTCAATCGATTAGTGGCTTCCAGGCTCGGGCCAGTAGTCTTCGTCGAGCACTTGCTCAAGGGTAAAAGGCGGCGTCTCGGGAAAGGTTGTGATCGGCAGGCCGGTCTCCTCCGCGGCTTCCTGGCGGGCGCGCGGGTAGGTCTCTACAAGGGCGGTCGGCAAGGTGGATTTCAGGCTTGGACTTTCTCTGAGCAGCAGTTTGATGTCGTTGCGTTGGGTGATGATGGTGACCGACCAACTGCGCGAACGCTTTTCCGGCTGGTGTGCGAGCTTGAGCAGATGCATCACAAGTACGATCAGGCGGTTGCGCAATTGCCGACGCTCACTGCGACTCATGGCCTCAAGCTCCTCAATCAATTGTTCCCGGTCGAGGCATTCGAGCTGGCCCGCGCGCAGGTGGCTGACTTGGGTCTCTAGCCAGCGCAGGTAGTCGGTGTCGTCGTGTGCGGTCTGCATAGTAAGGCCCTGTGGTTTCGATCAGGCTTGCAAGGGTGCTCCCATCAGGCGGACCGTATCAACCGCCCCAGTTCGCGCAACCTGGCGGCGCGGGACGCTCGACAGGCAAACCGGGTCGCAGCTTTTTCTTCGTCGGTCTCCTCGGCCACGGCCACCAGGGCGTTGAGGGCCGGGATCAGCCGGTAGAGGTCGAGGCCAGCGGCCCGCAGGGCGGTGATCGCTGGGCTGGTGCTGGGGAGCATGATCAGCGGATCGGAACCGGCTTCAGCCTCGGCGGGTGGCAGCCAGCGCGGATCGAGCGGGGTCTCGGCGCCGAGGCGAATCAGATCGAACGCGCCGTCGCCCGCGGCTTGTTCGGGTGCCGGTTGGTCCGGCGTTTGCTTTGGCTTCGGCGTCTGGATCAGCGCTTGCAGGCCATTGTCCGCCACCGAGCGCGCGAACAGCGGATCGAGGTTGAGTGCAGTCACCTGCCCTGCTCCGCTCAAGCCCTGCGCCATGGCGAGCGCGTCAAGCCCCAGGCCGGTGTCGGCATCCAACAGGCGCATGCCGGGTTGGATGAGCTGGCGCAGGAAGGCGTGCTCAGGCTCGGGCCAGGCTTCGTACTCGAGCAGGGTCAGGGTAACCGGGTTGTCCAGATCAGCCGGGACGTTGACCTTGAGGCCATTACTGAGGTGGAGGGTCCAGTGGGGCTGCACGCTGGCTCACTCCCGCGGTTGCGGTGTGGAGTGCGCGTTGAGCCAGGTCTCGAGGTCGGCGGCGGCGCTGAAATCGAGTAGTGCTTCGATGAGGTCTTCGAGCTGGTCGACGGATAGCGCCTGGACGCGCGCTTGTTGCGCCTTGCTCAGCGAGCCGAGGCGGCGGCGCAGGAGGCGCAGCGCCACCCGTTGGGCTTCGCGCTGGCGGCCTTCCTGACGGCCTTCTTCCAGCCAAATCGGCTGGTTTTTCGCCACGATCTCCCGATAGGCACGGGTCTGTTCGAGTGGGGTCAATTCACCGAGCATGATGAGAATCTCCTCTAACGTCTGATCCTGAAAGCGCGCCATGAGCCAGGATTGGAACACATCGAGACAATGGCGACGGGCGGTGTCGGACAGCGGGGCTTGTTGAATTTGAAACTAGGCGATGGGGGCTTGTTCGCGCAAGCGCGCAGGGTCTTCGATCAGATAGGGTAGGAAGGTGGCCAGCAAGGGGTGCTCGGGCTGGGTCTGGCTGAGGTGCTTGAGCACCTCGGTGAGATAGACCCGGCGGATCGGGAGTTCGGGGTCGCGGGCGATGGCGCTGTGCCAGGGTTCGGTCTGGGGATCCTGCTCAGGGCTGAGGAACAGCAGCAGTCCGCACACGGGTTGCTCGGGGCGGCGTTCGCCGAGCAGACCCATGTCGATCAGCAGCCGATGGTAGATGTTATCGTCTTTTTGGGCTTGCACTTCGATTGCCCAGATCGCTTGCGTGGGGTCGGCGGGGAGCACGACGCCGTCGATGCGCCGCTCCAGGGCTTTGACGTCGATGGCCTCGAAGTCGTAGGGGCCATCGATGCTGAGGCCATCGGTAAGCAGGCAGAGGAACTCGGGGTCGGCGCCAAGGAGCAGATAGATCTGTTTGTCGGTGTGCATGGGCTATCAGGCGATGACCGTTCGGCGCTCAGTGAAACACCGCGTCCGGCGTCTTCGCCGTTAGGATGCGCTCGGACCATTCCAGCAACTTCTCGGCATCAGCCTCTTGAATCTGCTGGCGCAGTTTCACATCCGCCGGGCCGAATTTGCGCTCCATCAGGCGTAGCAGGAACTCGGCTTCGCCTTGACACTTGCCCTGCTCGATGCCGAGTTCGATGCCCCGCTCACGGCCCTGCTCAATATAACGATCGATAAAGGTCTGCATGATCGGATCTCCCGGTGAGGTCTGCTCCAACAACTGGCGGGCGTCATCTTCCGCCACCCGTTGAGTACCTTGGACATCGTATCTCAGCAGCGATTCCAGACTCTCCAGCGCAGTATCGCGGTCGGCGATCTGGTCAATCAGGGTGATCAGCCGCTCCAGGTGCCAACGCAGAAAGTCTTGGGCGATCTCGCGGCGGGTGAAGCTTTCGCGAAAGTAGACGTCATGCGGATTGTTGATCTCGTCCATGCTGGCCTCCGGTGCGTCAAGCTGTGAGCTGATCCGATCGGCCAGTGGTGGATCAGGCAACGTTCAGCCGATCGCCGATGACCATGATCCAGACCAAGCTGGCCAGCTTGGCCCACCCACTCCGGAGACCCCATGTCCACCCCCAAGCCACCGACCCCAACCCCTGCCCTAGCGCTCGTCGTCATCGCCCGCGATGAAGCCGCCTCGATTGCCGCCTGCCTGCAGAGCGCGGCGGCGGTGGTCGAGACGATGATCGTGCTGGATACCGGCTCAAGGGATGCGACGGTGGCGATCGCTGAGCGCTGTGGGGCGCAGGTGCATCACTTCGCCTGGTGCGAGGATATTGCCGCCGCGCGCAATGCCGCCTTGGCGCTCTCCAACGCGCGCTGGAATCTGATCCTGAATGCCGATGAGCGCCTGGTCAGCGGGCAAGCTCAGCTGCGGGCGCCGTGCGCGCAGCCGGCGGAGTGGATCGGCGTGCTGCCGGTGGTCACTTCCAGCGTGTTTGCTGCACTGACGCGGCCTATCTGTGCCTCGGCTTCAGCAACGTTCGGCCGTTGTTGCGCTAGCGGTTGGTGAGTTTTTGGTGGTGCGTCCCTGTTTTCCCTGTTTCCGCAGCTCGGAGGGCGCTTTCAGGGTTGTTAAGACCTGGCATCCACTTCGGTGATCACTTCTGCCAACAATGAC